>CAMNJD010000079.1 GCA_946540705.1 uncultured Ruminococcus sp.
GGAACGCACCCGCACTGATCGTGCCGACGCTGTCCGGAATCACAAGCTTCCGGAAACCGCATCCGCAAAAAGCGTCACAGCCAATATAGCAAAGTCCCTGCGGAAATGTGATGCTTTCCAGCAAACGGCATCCGGTAAATGCGCTGTCGCCTATGACTTTCAGCGTGGAAGGCAGCACCGCGCGCCGGAGCGCAGTACAGCCGTAAAAAGCCTTGTCCGGAATTTCAGTGATGCCCTCCGGTATCACAACGCTTTGCAGATACTGGTTTTTCGCAAATGCATTTTTCCGGATGATGCTCACACAGTCCGGAATCACGACATCCGGCTCTGTTCCCTCATATCGCTCAAACGAATATACATTTTTCTTCGGCTTATCAATGATATAGCCTCTGTCCCAATAATCTCCCAGTTCCATCGGTGTCATGTGCAGTGCTCCTTTCTGTCTGCCCGCATGACCTGCTATTGCAGCGTGCGTACTGTTTATTCGTCCAAAATGGAAAAGCCGTAATGCTTCTTCGCGTAGTTGTTGAAATCTATGATGTTTTTCATTCCGTTTGTCAGCGGGGAAATATCGCTTCTGAATAACAGCGTACCGCACAGTTCTGACTCATAGCGCTTGATCTGCCGTTTCAGCAGCGGAATAAACAATTCCCTGTCAATCTGAAAAGTCGCACACTTTCTGTCGATCTCAAAATACATACAGTTGTTAAAGAATTTATAACACAGATAGACATTTGCTGCATCGCCGTTTCCAAGTTTCAGTAATGCCTGCTGAAAAACATTCTTGCAGCCCGGATCATGATAAACACATCCGATCAGCACTTTCCGTATATCGACCGGCAGCTCGGGCGGCATACTGTCCATCGGCGGGTGTCCGTAATACTGGGAATATTCAATATAGTCACTGCGCAGCAGGCGGTAGACATCATTCACATCATATAGATTGATTTTACGCTCCATACTTCTTTCTCCTTTCAGTCAGCCCGCATCACTGGTGATTCAGTGGTGCGGTTTTTTTATTCATCCAAGAGTGTGAATCCGTATTCTTTTTCATAAGAGCTGCTAACAGTTCTGATCCACTCCAGACAGCTTGTGGAGCAGAATGCTGTTCGATCGGACAGACCGCTTAAGGTTCGGCGAATGCCCTCTTTCAGCGGCGGGAGCAGCATTTCCAGATCAATGCGAATTCCTGCGATGTTGAGTTTTTCGTTCAAAAGGCTTTCTTCAATATATGCGAAGCCAAGAAACACATCGTCCGCCGAACCTGAAAGCAGAACTTTCAGTGCGTCCTGAAAAACGCACCGACAGCATGGCGTCTCATATATAAAGTCTCTCAAAACAACGGAAGGTTAAGTCGGCAGATTCATCGGCTCATGGTCAAATTGCGACCTTATGACTCTGCGTACAGGATATTGGCCTCTGAGCAGTTTGAGCATTTCGCTGATATCGAGCAAATTGATGTTTTCAGGCATATGGATTCCCCCTTTTATTGATAACATTTCCACACACTCAACCCTATTTTGCAATTAGTCAAATCGCAATTTTTGATTAGTCCGTTTTTAGCGATTTTACGCTGTTTTTCACTATGGCATTCAATCCACACACTGAAAAATCGGAAAAAGCAGTTTCACGCACCCTAAATCGAGTGCGTGATTTGGTTGTCAAAAATCAAAGTGTGCAGATTGGTTGTCAGATGTGCCGTGTATGCCATTTTGCCCTTTTACCTGTTCCCGCATACAGATTTTGAGTGGGTGAAACTGCGGTTATCGGAAAAGGGTGATGCCGATAAGCCGCGTAAATACGCCGTTTCAGGATTTTTCTCGTGACAGCAGAATCACGCACTCAACGTGCTCGGTGCTGATTTGGTTGATTATAAGCCTTTAATAATCATATTATATCGACAAAATCGGCTATATGTAGCGCAAAAATCCAATTATTTGCCGACAGTAAAATGACAGCATTGGTGCGTTTGTAACCCTCATTGTATCCACTGAGGTGAAAGATGGAAATATTACGGATGCGGCCAAATCTGACATATATAATTAACCATTTCAGCACATCGTGCAAGGATAGCTGACTCATCCCATTTAGCGTTTTTTCCTAGACTTTGACTTATACGGATTGGAGTATACAAATAACCATAGTTAAACCCACCTGAGGATATATTTGACCATTTTTGTTTCTTTTCAAACCGTAAATCTCCCATTCTTGAGTTCTCTCTTCTTGGAAGAATTGTTAAGTTTCCAATTGTGTGCTGATATTTATCATGAATTGCTTGAGCTTCTGCTCCAAGATCCAATTCCCAATTATAGTCGTCAACATTATTTGGAGACACTCCTTTTTTAGGAAAGGAGGTAGTATGCATAGTTTCGGGTAAAATATGTTCAATTGTAGGATCATCCAATGAAAAAGCTGGGTTTAAGAACTTTTCGATTCTCTCAAGATATCCATATGCTCCAGATAAATTATAAAAATCCTTTAACTGTAATTGTGTATGCATTTCTGTATCGTCTGGCATTCGCCTACTGTCTTTTAATTTTTTGATTTCAG
>CAMNJD010000080.1 GCA_946540705.1 uncultured Ruminococcus sp.
AAAAAAAAAAAAAAAAACGGTGAAACTTCTGTGAATAATTTGTAAATATCAAAGATGAAAAGAAATACACGCCTACACGCTGCAAAGGTCACTTGCTTCTTATAAAATAGGGCTTTACTTTTTTGATGATATGGTGTATACTGGGAATGAGGGTTATGGTATGCACCTGTTTGAAAGGAGTATACTATGGCAACAGCGCACAAAATGCCATCCGGCAAATGGCGGATCCAGTTCTTTACTTATGACAAGGACGGCAAGAAGACAAGGCACTCATATACCGCGAAGACACGCTGGGAAGCAGAGCGAATGGCCGATGAATATGTTGAGGAGATGAAGGCGGCACAAAGCCGCATCACTGTCGGACAGGCTGTGGACGAATACATTGACATGAAGCGGAATGTCCTGTCCCCCTCCACAATTCACGGTTATGAGATCATCCGGAAAAACCGGCTGCAAAGTATCATGGAGATTGATATTCACGAACTGAACAGCTGCGATATGCAGAAAGCAATCAATGAGGATGCACGGACCAGAGGACGGAAAACAATTATTGATGCCAAAAATCTGATCGTCTCCGCAGCAAAGCTTTACGGTGTTCGGCTTGATTTGAATATCTCGTTTCCTCCGAAGAAGCCGAAAATCAAGGAGCTTCCGACCGCAGCACAGGTCATTCACATGATTCGCGGGACGGATATTGAGCTTCCGTGTATGCTGGCAATGTGGCTTTCTTTGCGAGTGAGTGAAGTTCGCGGTTTGCAGTTCGGTGATCTGAAAAACGGAGTGCTGACGGTCAGACGGAGCAAGCTGTATCTGGATTGCAAAGATGTTGTCCGTGATGTCAACAAAACGTTCAAGTCCACGCGGCAGCTCGTGCTCCCGGAGTATCTTCTTCAGTTGATCCAGGCGATTCCGCATAAACATGAGGATGACTTCATTGTTCCGCAGAGCTATCAGGTGATCCGGAAACATTTCAAGAAGCTGACGGCAGCCAACGGTTACGAGATGACGTTCCATGATCTGCGGCACTTGAACGCTTCAATTATGCTCATGCTCGGCGTCCCGGACAAGTATGCAATGGAACGCGGCGGATGGTCTACCAACGCGACACTCAAGAATGTTTATCAGCACACTTTCACCGATGAACGCAAACGTGTTGACAAACAGATCGACGATTTCTTCAACGATATACTGAGGGCGTAAAACCCTCATTTCTGCCACTTAAATCGCTTAAATTCGGGGTTCTGGCAGTCAGAGATTGTGCTCCGTGCACCCGACGTGCACTCGACGCGATTTTTACGGCGGAAAAGCACGCAAATACGACACTTTGAAAAAGAAAAGAAAAGTTCGAACCCCTCATTTCCCACTCATGAATATTTCGTAAATACGCTGTTTTCCTGTGCCGGGAGAACAGCGTATTTTCTTGTCTTACGGGCTTTGGACACTATTTGGACACTACGGAGAAATTTGGACACCAAGCTGCGCGCGTTTTGAGCGAACAACGAGCCAGATTTTTGAGATTTTTAGGAAATTCTTGCGAAAATGGTACTTGTTGAAAACAGAGAAATTCGGGCCTGCTTTTTGTGCATGATGCTAGGATGCGATTTGTGGCGGATTGTGATATAGTATTAGTGAAGAACATCAGTACCAATGAGTTAATTATGAGGAAGGATGTGATAGCCTGAATCGAGCAAAATAACTTCACAGCGCAAAACAGGATAACAATTATATGAAAGGATGAATGGAAAATGAAAAAGCGATGCGAATGGGGCAATCACTTATTTGATGTTGATGAAGCTAGGGAAATATTTGAGGACGAAACCCAACTGTGCTATGATAATCTAAAAAAATGTCTATGCGGAAAATGTGCGTGCGAATTGATTTCAGACGAAGAAATAGGGATTTACTTTGAAACTTGTGAAAAATGCGGTATTGAATTTGATCTGATGGAACATGAAGCGGATTTTCAGAAGTATAGTGACGGACTTCGGTTGAGAGACTACTGGGGACAAGGTCCTATTCTATGTTCAGATTGCGCAATCGAAGATTTTGAGAATAATGAAGGTAAATATAAATAGGAGCACAAAAAACGGGAACCGCACAGCTGGTTCCCGTTTTGTTCTACCCTTTTTGTAGTTGGAGCTCATTTTCTCCGCGAAGACATCCGCGGCGGTTCCTGCGGCGCATCGGCATCGGTATGACCGTTCGGGACAGCACCACTCTCCGCTTTACGCCGCTGATCCTCCTGCCGTTCCAGCACTTGCAGGAAAAAGCCGCCGAGCACCTGCTCTGCTGTGGTCACATAACCGACTGCCTCGCGCAGTTCCGCCTCAGCCTGCTGCAGATTGTCAATCACATTTTGCCGGTATGATTTGGCTTTTTCAATCCGTTGCTCCGATTCCCGCCAGTTGCCCGCGTTAAGATACGACTCCTTCCTGAGCATTTCGCGAGCCTCTCCCGGCGTGAATCGAGCAGATTGCTTGTCGTAAAACACAATCTGCGCACATTCCACCAAATCCTCATGATGCCGCACATAGCAGTCGAGTTCTTCCAGGCGCTCAGTCAGTTCGTTGACCTCCTGCTGCTTCTTTTCTGCATCCCGCCGCAGCGAATCGAGCGTCGCACCCTGATTGACCTTCGCATTCAGCGCGGTCAGTCTGTCCAGCTCGGCATCATTCTGCCATGACAGAATGCCTTTGGGGTTCTTCTTGCGAACAGGGAAGTGCCCGTCTGAAAAAAGAATTGTGTAGCGCCGCATCATTTCGAGGACGCGGAGGTTCGGCGCGTGCGTATCCCTTGCCGCCTGAATCATTCGTACAAGATTTTGCTCATAGGCTGCCTTGATTTCCAGCCGGTTCCGCAGCACATCTTCACTGTAAGCGCTGCCGAGCGATTTTAGCCGGATGTAATTCTTGCCGTCCGCCGGTCTGACTGCGATGTATGCGTCGGCATGGCTGCTTCTGTTTTGCATTGTACTCCGCAATCGCAGCGCCGAACAGTTCCGAGTATGCTTCCCGGACATCCTGCTGCTTGAAGAAAATGTTGTTCTGCATCTGATCGCGGCGAATGTTTCTTGCAATGCAGTCGCGGTTATTGCGAGGTTTCCCTAAACTGATCTATACTATCCTTATCTATACTCGGTTGACATTTGACGGGCAACTGACTGTCAGCGCACAGGAACGGGATCAGAGAACCGTTCCGAAACTGTGCCCGCAATTCCGCATAGATGCTCGGCTGTCTGCGGAGGAAGACTGGATTCTCACGCAATGGGACGGCACGATGATGCACAAGCAGACGCCGTCCGCAAGATTCCGGAAGTTCCTGAAAAAGCATGGGCTGAAAGTGCGGAAATTCCACGCCCTGCGGCACACATCGGCGACCTTGCTACTGTACTCCGGTGTCAATATCCGGCAGGTGCAGTCGCGGCTCGGTCACGGCAATATCACCACGACGCAGCGCTATCTGCACGCAATCAAGGGCGCCGACGAGGAAGCGGTCAATGCACTGCAAAATCTGCTGATTACGCAGCATAAGGCAAGCGAGGACGCAAAGCAAAAGGCGGAATAATACAAAACACGGGAGCAGTCCGAGGGCTGTTCCCGTGTTTGTTTTTATGGGGTGACTTAGGCTCATCTCACAGCATCAACAAAGTGGACACAGTGTGTCTCAAATTTGAAAACGGATATACCACCGGTTTACTTGACTTATCCGCTGCGGTATGCTATAATGCAGACAACATCAGACATGAGCAGCCGGAAACAGGCTGCTGTGCTGAGATCTTATTTGAAAGGAGCCAACGATCATGACACGTTTCGCTATGAACAATCTGTACAGCCACAGTGAATATTACCTCCTGAGCC
>CAMNJD010000081.1 GCA_946540705.1 uncultured Ruminococcus sp.
TAGGCTTAGTGTCAACACGCCCTACAAATATGCCGCCGGTTCGGGAATCCCGGAGCGGCGGCATCTGACTTCATTGCTGTACATCATCTTGCATACATGATTCTATCAGATTGGATTTTCAGGAGGTCAGTTTTATGAAACCGAATCAAAAGACCGGACTTGTTCTCGAAGGCGGCGCGATGCGCGGACTGTTCTCAGCCGCCGTGCTGGACCGTCTTATGGAGGAGGATATCCGGCTGGACGGCATGATCGGCATTTCCGCAGGCGCGACATTCGGCTGCAATTATGTCACGCATCAGCCTGGACGCGCCTATCGCTACTGCATGAAATACCGTCATGATCCACGCTTTTGCAGTGTGCCTTCGCTGCTGCTGACCGGTGACATGTACGGGGCAGAATTCTGCTATCATACGCTTCCCGAACGGCTCGATCCGGTTGATAATGAGACTTTTGTCAGCAGCGGGATTCCGTTTTACCTAGCAGCCACGGATGTCGATACCGGAAAAGCAGTGTATCATCTCTGCAAGGATATTGTCAGCCATGATGAACTGGAATGGGTGCGCGCCTGTGCATCCATGCCGCTGGCCTCTCAAATCGTGTCAGTCGGCGGACGCAGACTGCTCGACGGCGGTATCACCGATTCTATTCCGCTGAAATATTTTGAATACAAAGGCTATCGTCGCAATGTTGTGATCCTGACGCAGCCGGCAGGATACCGGAAACAGCCGAATTCCATGATGCCGCTGATTCGTCGTGTGTACCGGAATTATCCGGCGCTGATCCGAGCAATGGAGCGCCGGCATCTGGTCTACAACCGTCAGATCGAATATGTTGAGGCAGCAGCATCGCGGGGCGATGTATTTCTGATCCGTCCGGAAACGCAGCTTCCTGTGAATCATATCACGCATCAGGCGGAAAAGATCCGTGCTGTCTATGAAGCCGGTAAAAAACAGGCAGATAAGCAGTTCCCGGCGCTGATGGCATTCTTGGAACAGTAACAAAAAACCGGATGCGACTATTGGCCGCATCCGGTTTTGCTTTATTCAATGATGATCGCGCCGTCGATCGCGTCGATCAAAGTGACGTCATTTCCTTCTGCCTGAAACTTGTTCGGCTCAATGTCGAGTTTATATTCGGTACCGGGTTTGGCATTGGCAGGAACGTCAAAATAGCAGGTGAAAACTGTTCCGGTCGCGTTGATATTTTTGCCGTTTTCAGAGAAAAATGCAAATGCAACCCTGTGAACGGTGTCGGTTTCGTTGGTGGTCCCGGCGGTCATAGTCGATTGCCATGCAGAGCCGACCTCGAACAAAAGCGTCCCTTCGGAATCGGTAACCTGCGGCTTCAGCTCAGCAGAGTGGTCGATCGTAATACCGCCGTTGCTCAGACCGGAGTTTTTGTCAATGCTGATCTTGACCGGAACGCCCTCCTGACCGGCTTTTGCCTTAACCGTTTCGACCTGAAGCCGAACCGGCGCATTCAGCGTCTGGGGACTGTCGGGCGCGGGCTGCGTCACGGCCGGCTGATCAGCGCTTTGTGCGGGTGCATCTGTGACATACGCAACATATGTTTCGCCGTTCTCATCTGTGTGAACTTCAGTTGCGGTTGTGATTGCGGCTGTTTTCTCAGTCGAACTGCTGTCACTTGGCGCATCGGTCTTAGCCGGACTGTCCTCAGTTTCAGACTGTTCAGTGCTGTTTTCCTCTGCGGCGGAGGAGATTCCGCTTCCTTCGGATTCTGTTTTCGAGCTGTTATTGCTGCCGCAGCCGTTCAGCATGACCGCAGCCAGCAGCATAGAGAGAATCATGCCGTTTTTTTTGCTTTTCATATTCAGGACTCCTTTTCATCTGATTGACGGATTGCAATATAATGCGTATTTTCGCGGCATTCGGCATCCCTCAGCGGACGCAGAGAATAGACCGAAGCCTGCGGATTGGCAGCAGCAAACCGCATGATGTCAGCAGTCGGCTGTGCTGTAATTATGATAACGGAGGAACCGGGCTCAGCTTTCCGCAGCAGGTACCGGAATGAACCGGCAATCTGATAGGGGAGCGCAGCGAGAATACGCAGGAGCCTGTGAAGCTCCCTGCTGCCGCTGAGCAGTCCGGTATCAACCGGGAGCTTTCCGATCTCTGCATTCGCACAAAGCCGGACCGGGAGCTGCATGTTCGCTGCCTCACCGAGCAGTGCGGCACAAAGCCGGATTTCATTCTCGAAGACTGCCTTGTCCGATACCTGCTCGCGGTCAGTCTCACGGGTTTCAAGATTGAGAAATACGTTCAGAACCGGCGAGGCTGTTTCCTGATATTGCCAGACCTTCGGCTCACCGGAACGAAGTGTTGCGCTGATACAGAGATCACGAAGCGCATCTCCGGGCTGATAGTCCCGTATCCCGCAGATCGCAAAACGATCCGGGATCAGATTCCTGCGCCGAAGAAAATCACCGGTTCCCTGTTTTGGCTCTGGGATCAGAGCACTGAACGGCCTGACCGCAGGAAGAACGGTCAGCTCTGCATATGCCTCCGGAAACGGCTGTGACCGCTCCGTTGTGGAAAAGAGGTCGCTGATGACAAGCACCGCATGGGAAACGGAAAACATACCGCGCTTTGTGCAGCGAACATCCCAGCGCCGTTCAATCTGCCGGTATGGGAACAGGCAGAAAAAGCTCGAAACGAACCGTGTTTCTTCCGCAACGGATGATTGCTCCGAAGCAAAAATCAGAGAGGCATCCGTTGTCAGCTCCGCCTTCAGCCACGGGAGCGGCAGCAGCTTCCGGCTGCAAACTGTCTCGATCAGCGTCACATGATCGCCCTCATTTACCTCAGATTCCGAGAACCGGAGTGTGTATTCAAGATGCCGGAAGCCGAGCTTCTGTGTCAGCAGATTCACCGTCAGCACAGCCGCGCCGATAATGAGCAGAAACAGAAGGAGAATCATGCTTTCGGAACCTCAACACTGCCAAGGATCTCAGCAATGAGCCGTTCGGCAGCACTGTTGTCTGACAGTACGGCATTGGACATGTGAACGCGGTGTGTGCAGACGGCCGGGAATACAGCTTTCACATCATCCGGGAGAACATAGCCGCGTCCGGAGATTGCCGCATAGCCCTGAGCGGCATGCTGAAGTGCCAGCGCACCGCGTGTGCTGAGGCCGTAGCGAACAAGTGAATGCCTGCGCGTTGCATCCGCAAGATCAAGCAGATAGCTGCTCACGGCATCGGAAACCTTGATATTCCGGACAGCAGCCTGCGCTGCGATCAGTTCAGCCGGTGTAGTTACGGCACTGAGCGTATCAAGCGGATCTCCTTGCTGACGGTCACGCAGAACGGCAAGTTCCTGTTCTCTCGGCGGCTGACCGAGTGAAAGGCGCATAAAGAAGCGGTCGAGCTGCGCCTCAGGAAGCGG
>CAMNJD010000082.1 GCA_946540705.1 uncultured Ruminococcus sp.
GACAGAACCTCAGTATCCTTGAAAAAGCGGTGCGCAAAACTGGTTTTGCCGGAGGATGTTCCGCCGATCATCGCAACGACGCACACCTCCGGTATCGTGATTTTGTACTTATCCATGCTTCGTAAACACCCCCATCTGTGTCGGCGCACCGAGCTCCGGGTCGTTGTCGCCGATGCTGCGCAGCTCGCAGGTATAGCCGAATGTCTCGCAGATATGCTTTGTCCACGCTTCAAATTCCACGCGCGTCCACTCAAAACGGTGGTCGCTATGGCGCAGCGCATTTTCCTGCATCTTCTCATATTTTGCGTTATATTCTCGGTTCGGTGTCGTGACAATGACCGTTTGCGGCGCGGCAAATTCAAATACCACGCGCTCCATTGCAGGAATCCGCATCGGCTCGATATGTTCGATGACTTCGATAATGCAGGCGCAGTCGAAGCCGGAGAACCGTTTGTCCATGTACGTCAGCGATGCCTGCATCAGCGTCAGCTTGTTCCGGCGGTATTCGGTTGTGCGGTCGAGATGCAGCTTCTGCGCGGCTTTTTCCAGTTCGCGGACGGACACATCACACGCAGTAATGCGCTTGATCTGCGGCTCATTCAGCAGCAGCGAGGTCAGACGGCATTCGCCGCAGCCGAGGTCAATCACCGACGCCGCGCCGCTTGCAAGCACCGCATCCCGCACGGTTTCCATGCGCTGCGTATTCAGCGGCGTGCGGATCTCCTTTTCCTCCGCTGCATCTTCGATTTCCGATTCCGGCAGATCGCTGATGAGCTGATCCATTGCACGGCGGGCATAGCTGCGTTTCTGCGCAAAATAACGCCGCGTGATCTTTTCCTTATAGGGATGATCGGCAAGCCAGCCCTCGCCGTGACTGAGCAGCTTTTCGATCTCGTCCTCCGCCATATAATAATGCTTCTGCGTATCGAAAACCGGAATCAGCACATAAATATGGTTCAAAAGGTCGCAGAGGCGCACGTTTCCGCTGACCGTCAGATCAATATACGGCGATTCGCCCCACTCCGGAAACTTCTCGTCAAGCTCCGTGCGGCTTGTTGAAACGGTATAGCCGAGCGGCTCAAAAAGCTGTTTTGCAAGCTCGGCATCACGGTTATCTTTAAGCGCGGAGAGTGTTGCGGTCAGATGCAGCGGCGTATTGGCAAGCTCCGGGAGCTGATCGCAGCGGCCGGACATCGCCGTTCCGAATACGCGCACGATCGCGCTGCTCATGAATGAGGTCGATGCATACGGGCGGTCATTGACATAGTCGAACAGTCCGCCTTCCGTGCTGCCGACCTTGCCGCAGGCGAGGTCAAGCGGGTCAATATCCAGCAGCAGCGCGGCGGTCGTCCGCGCATCGCTGACCTCCGGATAGAACACATATGCCTTGCCGTAGCTCAGCGGAAACTGCTGTGCGCGGTCGGGATGCTTGAACAGCAGATAGCCGAGATCCTGCGTGTTTTTGCCTTCGTAGGTAATGGTAAAAAGCATGGGTTCACCTTCTTTTATGGAAATGATTTATTTGCTATGCGAGCACATATTCTTTATGAAATTGCAGAAAATCATCCGGTGTCATTTCCGGTATTTTTCCGAATAAATCCAACATCAGCCGGATTTCCGCGGCAGTTTTCGCCTGTGTGTTGATGCTTTTCGCCGGGTTAAATTCGATATCCGTGAAGTGCGAGTAGTCTCTGATTTGCTGAATCTCCTCAGCAGACAGCGTTTCGCAGATCGCCTTGATATAGATGTAATCATAGAACAGGGTTTTCGGCTCCAGCGGGAAATCTGTTCCCTGATAGCGGAATCCGGTCAGATCACCGGATGTGCGCAGGCGTTCATTGTGTTTTGCTTCCCGCGGATGCATATGCAGCAAATCGGGGTACGGTCCGCCGAATGCAAAGACCTTACTGCTCTGAAAGATATTTTCCAGCGGATAGCCGTCCAGTTTCAGATTGAACGCACTCATTTTAACACCGAGCGGGATATTGCTTTTCGTGCTGACTTCCAGTACATTTGCAGATGTATCTGTGCTGCGGATCGCCTCATGCAGCGACAGCGCACACTTCTGCTTCTGGCTTGCCGATAAGCCGGAAATCCATGTAAAATCATAGTCTTTCCGGATAACTTTTCCGTTTTCTATCAGATATGCGGGACGGGTTGCCATGGCAATGCTCCTTTCAATCAAGAACAGCAGGATCCATTCCGGGTCTTATAACCATGTCTTCAGAATGATAATCCCGCAGAAAGCGAGTATACAGTCTAACGCCGCGTTCACTGAGTTTTTGTTTTAGTTGATTGAGAGTATCTGCATCCATCTGCGTATGTTCCAGACGCAGTTCTTTCAAATACTTCATCTTCTTAAGGAAAGAGTAGTCATTCAGCTTATCACAGTGTGAGATTTCAAGTTCTTCGATGTGTTCAGCATCCTGCAAATGCGAACAATCAATCAAATCGCGGCAATGTGCAAGTTCCAATCGTCGAATTGAAGGAAACTTCGTAATAAATGCCATATCCTGAATATCCGCACCGAGCAAGGTTAACTGAACCAGTTTCGATGCATCACAAATCTGCGATGGCAGAGCAATATCATCTGTCTGTACTTCTTCAATTCCTTCGAGGTGCATCTGCATATTCTCCGGCAATTCGCAGTGAACAAGGTGCAGTCTGTGAAGCATAGGAAGTTCATGCAGATATTCTGCGTGATCCAGAATGCACTCATTCAAAGACAAGGAGATGATATCCGGCATTTCATGCAGCAGAGACAGGTCTATCTTTTCCTTTGAACGCTGCCCTTTTCCAAGATAATGTCCTTTTCCATGATATATAATTGTTTTTCCTGTTCGCTTTTTTGAAAAACGGATGGCTTCTGCAAAATCTTTTGCAGTGAACACGCGAACATGAAGTGGCTTTCCAGTCACTCTGTAAAGGCGCTCAGAATCCTTCAGAGAATCAGCAATATCCTTGCGAAAATCATCCGGTGAAATGACAACCATGCTGCCTGCATGGGTAAATGCCCATGATTTCATGGATTCTCTCGTTGCCTTGACTGACAAGATAATTGTTTCATCATCATAGTTGTCCTTTTGCTCCGGTGCAATGCTGAAATCACGACCGAATACATCCACAATCTCATCAATCGAATCCTTGGCGCACTGAATCTTAAATGTCTCCACCGCGCCGCCGCAGAGATCAGGCTGCGTATCGGCATATGCACTCATTCCGCCGCTTGCATTGATCTCTTTCAGCTGCGGGATCTCCTGACAACGGGTTTTGAGCTTTTTCAGATTGCAGAGCCGGTCCACGCGCCATGAAAGAATCTTGTCATGATCGTTCAGCGCACCGAGCAGATAATACTTGCCGTTCTTGTAAACCAGCTCATACGGATTAACCGTAATATCCTCCGGATACACGTTTTCCGTGGTGAGATCGGCACGGTAGGTCAGATAATTACAGGAAATCTGCCGCTTGCTGAAAATCGCAGACTGCACTTCTTCAATCGTAAAAAAGACGCTTTTCTGCAAATTGTTTCGTGTTTTCCCTGCGCGGAATTTCTGTTTGCGGATATATTTCTGAAACGCAGGGGAACCGAAAGCTGTCAGCGCTTCAATCATTTCATCTGCGCCGCCCAGTGTTACAAAATCCGAATACAGCACACTGTCCACAAGAAAACGCAGCTCGCCGTCGCTCAGTTCATGGCCGTCATAGTATACGCCCTCATGTGAATCCTGCACGATCGGGAAACCTGCTTCTTCAAGAGAATTCAGCTTGTCGTAGACGGTATTTCTTGCCGGCATGAACCCGCAGCACTGTTCGATTTTATCGCACAGTTCTGTCTTTTTCATATGGTTTTCAGGACTGGTGTATTCTTTGAGAATGTCGATGATTACCAGAAGCAAAAGATACTTTTTTTCCTGAACGGTATTGTGATACTTAATCAGCATAGGCTGCTCCTTTCACTGCAACAGCCACGGAACCGCAAATTCCATTACCCGACCGAGCGATTCCAGAAACCGATGATCGGCTCCCGCAATCTCTTTCCGGATGATTTTCGGATTGCGGGTACAAAAAGCCCTCGTATCCTCCGGCAGAACAACATCATCGCAATCGCCGTGGATCAGCAGCATTTCGCGATCAAAATCCTGCCGGAACACATCATTTTCCAGCAACTCCTGATAGAAAGCATACGGAACATCGAGCTTGTGTTCATAACCGAGTGTGACACTTCCGCTTTGCCGATATTCGCTCATGCCGCCGCCCTCAGAATCAACGATACGGGCGAACACCTCCGGCATATTGACCGCGGGTGCGCGCAGCACAATGCGGACAGAATCCGGAATCTCATCCAGCAGATTCAGTGTCAGGAAACCGCCGAAGCTGGTGGCAAACACGCCCGTCCACTGTGCAGCGGGGTATGCATTCTTTGCGTATTCGGTCATGCTTCGGAAATCGTTTTTGCAGCATTCCACCGAGAAAAGCGAATCCTGTGTATCGTTTCCGTGTCCGGCATAATTGAAAGCCAGAACAGCAGTCCCGTACTGCGTCAGATGTTCGGCGAGCGCGGAGATCGCCCAGCTTTCCATGCTGCCGGCAAAACCGTGCAGCGCAATCACATAACGCTCAACAATGCCGTCATCGGGTGTAAACAGCTTGATATTCAGATTCCGGATTTCATCATACTGATACACGTCATATGCGGTTTTCATTCGGATCGCCTCCCTTTCCGCTTACAGTATATCACATCTCATGTTCAAATTCTTGAACATTGTGTAAATTTTTGAGCACGAGAGGAATAGACACGGCAAAGCATTCCATATACCCATTTGTTATAGTAAGGATATTCCGGTGCAGGAAATCCATACAGCTCCGCAGCAAATTCCCCGACCGCTGCCGATCGGGATTTGCCTGCAAAGCAATGAATCAAAATTGTTTCCGTATCCCGATGCTGCATCAGGAATTCAATGATCTGCGCCGCTTGCTGTTTATGAGATCAAGCGCTGTCTGGGCGCGGGCAAGCTCGTCAGGAACGGCGAGATAATCTGCATTTGCCTTGTCAATATCATAGTTCGCATAGCTGTATTCGATGATCGTGGAGCTGCGGGAATAGCCTTCCTGACGTTCCTTCGGCATTGCAGCTTTCATACGAGCAAGACGACTTTTGCGGTGGGTAAGCTGCGGCAGGTAAATCAGCATCATGTCGATCGTCATGTCAAATCCGGGAACCACAGTTGTTGCATTAAACACATTCAGCGTGTGCTTTGCCTTGCGAATCTTGTTTTCAAGCTCGATGATTGCCGTCTGCGCTGCATCGCAGTCGTTCACCATCGCAATATCCTTTTGACGGTATAACGCAAATCCTTTCACACTGCCTGCGACGGAGATATGTTTAACAGGAAAGGCGTCAATCGAATGCCGAATGTGCCCTCCGCTGACATACACTGTTACATTTCTATAGCCCTTGTCGTACAGATATTGCTGCATCAGAATATCTGCACCGGCACAATCGCCGATCAAAAACTCACAGTTCTGCTGACAATGATCATCCAGCAGAGCAGTCAGGCTTTCCGGCAGAGACTTGATCGTTTTAGAACCGCTGAGAAAGATTTTCATGCGCTCTCCCTCCTGTGATCCTATGATAGCACATTCGATGTTCAGTTTTTTGCGCACTGTCTATCGTGCTGTTCCAGATGCGCTTTTCTATCCATGTGATTGTAGCATAGCATATGCGATGTTCAAGGAACTGAACATAGAGATTTGAGTACAAAAAAGCAGCGGGGAGTACTGCGCTGTTTTACTTGTCATCATCCTTGTCGGCGGTATCATTACCGCATGGTCGAATGCACAGGTGATAACGAATGCCGCAGGCAGCACGGAATTTTCTGCACCGCTTTTTATCGCTGCTTTTATTAACACAATCATCTATTCTGTTCTGGAGTATCTCGTATACCATGTGTTGGCCTTGCTGGTAGGTTCACTTGCAAAAATCGTCCAGAGCACCAGAACGACTGCTCGACTGGCAGAGTGGAATGCACGGAATCAGAAATAATACACAGCACGAAAAGCGCCTTGCAGAAAACAGACATTCTGCAAGGCGTGTTTTTATTTTAGACATCAATATGATATATCCCTGCCTGTGCCTCCGCGCCAATGATTCCCTTGAACGCCTCCGTATACGCGGCAAGCTGCGCGGCATATTTCTCCGCGAGCTGTGTACGCTCGGCATTGGTCTTATAGTCGATGATCCGCCACGCATCACCGCAGCGGTACAGCAGGTCGATCACGCCGTGAACGATCTCGCTGCCGCGCTTCTGACAGAACGGCACCTCGCAGTACACCTCGTCCGCCTGCCGCAGCACCG
>CAMNJD010000083.1 GCA_946540705.1 uncultured Ruminococcus sp.
TGCGCGTCAGCTGACCGGCTACCGGCAGATCATGCGGTACGGCGTGGCATTTTACCAAAAGCAGGCACTGATCAAGCTGGATACCGCTGCGCTCTGACTCAGGCTGACAGATTCCATCAAGGTGGATGATTGCGCTTTACCCCGTAACGGTTTTAAGCGTGAAAGCGGGCAGGCGCAGAATACCCCCGACCGCAGGACAGAATCATCCTGCGGTCGGGGGTTACTTTTGCCGATTCTATTCTTACCGCGACTTTGTGCTGTCATCTGATTTTTCTTTCAGCAGCGATCGGATCAGGTCGCTGATCGACGCATATCCGCGTGCTGCAGCTAATTTGAAGAACTGTTCATGCTCCTCCGGTGTAACGCGGACACGAATCATCATGCTTTTGACAGATTCGTCCGTTCTGGGCCTTCTGTACATTCTATGCACCTCCTGCGCGAAAAATGAATGCGATGCTCCGGTGTCTATGCAGTTTCATACCGAAAGCCGATACTTTTCAATTTTAGAATTTGTTCCGGCGTATGTTTTTTCTTGCGCTTGCCCGCCGCGATCTGCCGTTGCTCACTGAGCCATTTATTCAGCCAGACACCGTCGATCACATATTGTGCCGGGACATTCAGGTCGCCGTGCTCTTCCAGATATCGCTTTGCAAGCTGAAATCTCACTTCCCACGGATCGGTTTTTTCAAGTACGAATCCGATGCCGCGGAGCTTTTCAATATGCTCTGCTGTGATTCTGCCTTGAGCGTAGAAATCACGCTGGCGGCGAATCCATTTGCCAAGTGCAATACCTGATTCCGTCTTATATGAAACTGGTATCTCAAATGTTCCGTGCTGCTGATAGTAGGTACATAGCGCATCAAATGCGTCCTTCCATTGCTTTTCGTACTTACTGTCCCAGATCATCCCGATTGCATCAAGGCGGGCTATCTGCTCTTCTGTCAGTTTGTAGTTTTTGGAATGGCCATTTCTGGTAACACGGATATTACTCACCCATTGACCGAGCCGGATGCCGTCACTGTCCACATAGCTGATTGGTACATCCAAATCGCCGTGTTCGCGGTGATATCGCACAGCAGAGGCATAATACGATTCAAACAGATAATCCGGTACGCTCCATATCATCCCGATTGCGTCCAGTGCCGCGATACGCTCTTCCGTCAACATTTTGCTGCGGATACCGCTTTTTCGGAATGTTCGAATCTGCGCGATCCATCGTCCGAGGTCCACGCCGTTTTCATCTACAAATGTTGCTTGCGGTTTCAGATTGCCGTGAGCTTCATAATACCGCTTTGCGGCAGAAAAATACTTGTCCCACGATTGATCCGACTTCGATTCCCAGCGAATCCCGATTGCCTCCAGTCTGTCGATCTGCACCTGCGTCAGAATGCCGTTCACATCGCCACGATAAACACGGCGCTGCGTCAGCACCCATAGACCAAGCGAGTATCCTTCCGGTGTTACATACCGCTTCGGGACATCCAGATCACCGTTTTCTTCGTAGTATTTCTTCGCCTGCTCGTACATCAGGTCCCATGACGCAGAGAGCGTGCCTTCCAGCTCATCAAACAGCCGCTTGCAATCTGCAACCTTGTCGATTAGCTCAAAGGTCTCGTTGACAACAAATCCCTCACCGCTGTGAGAGCGATAATACTGAACGGCGACTTGCATCTCCTCTTCGATCGCGTCGATGCTGTAGAGGTTTTCGATATTGTTGACGATATCGAAAATGACCGGATTGCGCGATTTTGATGCAGACAAGGCGCGACCGATCTGCTGCTTGTAGATGATCGGGGAGATCGTCGGGCGCAGGAGGATAACGCCGGAAATATCCGGCACATGAACACCCTCGTTCAGCGCATCAATGCAGAACAGCAGCTTCAAATGATTCTCGTCATAATCCGCCTTGAAATCTGCAAAAGACTTGCTCGCCGACGGATCATCAGAATAGACCGAGTAAATATGCGGCTTGCGGTCAACCTTTCGGAACCATTCCTTTGCCTTACCGACCATATCCTTCATATGCTCTGCATTCGCGCAGAACACAATGTACTTTCCGATGCGGTCGGTCATGTGTTTGTCAAAGAGAGCATCAAGCTTTTCAGCTTTATCTAGCGCACGGCGCAGCGCTTCCAGATATTCTGTTGTAGCGTCCTGAACTGCCTTGCTTTTTGCAGTCTGCACGCGCTTTTCGTATTTCTCAAGGTCTTTCTGATAGGAGAAGATCGAGAGAATGTATTTCGGCGGCGACAGAATATTGCGGACGATTGCCTCACCGAGCGTCATTTCAGACGCGATATTGCCGTCAAACAGCTCGTCCGTCATATTGCGCTGATTGTCGAGATAGCGGATCGCAGTCGCGGAGAGTCCGAGAATCGGCACATGCGGATAGGCTTTCAGCAGATTCTGTACGCCAAGCCCCCACAGCTCCGCACCGCAGCGGTGAAACTCGTCCAGAATAATGAAATCCGGCTGGATCTCTGCGATTTCTTCCCCGGTCACATTCATCAGTTTCGCGTAGGTAAAGAAGATGATGTTGTCCGGTTGGTAACCGTCGCTGACTTCTGCCAGATTTTCAAGCTGCGTCTGGTAAATGTATCGGGAAGGAGAAAGCCAGCAAATACGCGACTGCGGATTGTCTTCGCATAGCTTAAAGCCGATAAACGATTTGCCGGTTCCGGTCGGGTGAACCACAGCAGCCTTGCCACGCTCCAATAGCATTGTCACAGCTGCTTTGTAGGCTGTTTCATTATGCTCAAACAGATGCATAGCCATGCGGCTCACCTCCTTCACTGATAAAAGCTTCTGTTATTTCACTGCAATAGCGCTGTCTCCAACCTTAAGCTTCCTCTTTTCCTAATGAAAGCAGATACTTATCCATTGCTTCAGCGACCTCCTTTGAGTAATTCACCGCTTCCACAACGGTACGCGCTCCC
>CAMNJD010000084.1 GCA_946540705.1 uncultured Ruminococcus sp.
ATTCCGCAGCTGACGGCGCTCTGGTGTGATGTGTGGGGCGACAGTCCGGAATATGTGCGGCAGTTTTATGCACATTGGTACGGAAAGGGAAACATTCTGATTGTACTGGACGGCGAACAGGTTGTCGGCATGGGGCATCTGCTGCCGGCATCGCTGATTCTGCATCATACAAAACACCGCACTTATTATTATTATGCCTGCGCCGTGAAGGAACAATACCGTTCGCAGGGGATTTTTTCAAGGATGAATGAGACAGTGCGGCGCATCTGCCAGAACGAGCGGGCATATATTGTCGTACTGCCTGCAGCTGCATCGCTTTTCCGATATTATGAACGGTTCGGATTTCAGCCGGTTCCGCTGTATCACTGTATTACTGCGGAGCGCAGAGAGGCTGTTCGGGGGGATATTTTGCTGCATGATCTGACGGCGGATACATACAGCAAAATCATGACACGCGCGTGCAATGAAACAGACTGCACAATGCAGTGGGATACGGACGCGCTGGAATATGTCATCCGGGAAATCAGGTTCTGCGGCGGTTTTGCAAAGCAGTTTGAGGCAGAGGGGACAAACTGTGCTGCACTTGGTTACTGCGAAAACAGAACGCTGTATCTGCAATCGCTTGCTGCGCCGGAGGCACTCCGCAAGACCATCATGCGGCAGCTGATGCAGTATTTTCAATGCGATACGGCGATATGCCGCGTGCCGGGCAGTCGCGGTGCACAGCCGCGCATGGGGATGGTTCTCGCGCCGGACAGCGATCAACCGAAGGAAATCTATTTTCCGCATGATTTGACGTGAAAGGGGAAGCTGAAATGAAAAAGAAGAAAAAAAGGATTCCGTTGCTTCTGAAAAGCTCCGCAGGCATCCTCATGACGGCAATCGTGTTTACTGCGGTTCTGGTCAGCGCAATCTATTTCTATATCAAAAAGACGGTGATTCTGCATTATGAAAAGACGGCAACCGAGCTGGCACAGACGATCGCGCTGACCGTTGACGGAGACGAGCTGGAGGTCTGCGCAGAGACTGGAGAAAAAACCGCGTATTACGAATCCCTGTTTTCAAAGCTCCGCGAGACAATGGCCGTAAATTCCAATGTCGAATATATTTATCTTGAGCAGCTTCATCCGGAACAGAATTATTCCGTGGTGATTATGGATACCGACCCGGAAAAGCCGATTCAGCTCGGACAGCAGGTCGAATTCCTTGATGAAAACCGGAACAAGCCGCTCTCCGATCTGCTTTTGCACCCCTATACCTCAAACACCGAATACGGCTGGCTTTGTACGGTCAGTGCTCCGATTTACAACAGCAGAGGCGAATATGCGGCGGATGTTTCCATTGATATGTCAATGGACGATCTGACACAGCAAATCCGGGCAATTTTGCTGAAGGTTCTGACAATTGCTTTTGTGATTGCACTTGTAATTGTTGCCGGAGCGGATTTCATGATGAATCATGCGATTGTAAAGCCGGTCACAAAGCTTTCGAGCGCCGCTTCATGCTACGACAGCGGAATGCTGATGCAGGATTTTTCATCGGAGCTTTCGCGTCTCAGCAATCCGACCGGCGACGAAATCGAAGACCTGACCGTCTCCGTGCAGAAAATGGAAACGGATATCAAGCATTATGTCCGCGATCTCACGGAAGCCACCGCCGCGAATGAGCGCGTCAGCGCAGAGCTGAACATTGCGACAAATATTCAGGCGGCGATGCTGCCGAGCGTCTTTCCGGCGTTCCCCGATCGGCAGGATTTTGATCTTTACGCTTCGATGCACCCCGCTAAGGAGGTCGGCGGCGATTTCTACGATTATTTCCTGCTGGATTATGACCATCTCGCGTTCATTGCGGCGGATGTATCCGGCAAGGGCGTGCCGGCGGCGCTGTTCATGGTCGTCGCAAAAACGCTGATCCGTAATCAGGCGCAGTTCGGTCTGCCGCCGGAAAAGGTATTCAGCAAGGTCAATATGCAGCTCTGCGAGAATAACAAGGGCGGAATGTTTGTGACCGCTTGGATGGGCGTGCTGGAGCTTTCCTCCGGCAAGGTGATCTTTGCGAATGCGGGACACACCCGTCCGGTGCTGGCAAAGGCGGACGGCACCTGCGAATATGTCAGATCCCGCGCCGGATTTGTGCTTGCCGGCATGGAAATGATGCAGTACAAGCAGGGCGAATTGCAGCTTGACCCCGGCGATACGCTGTTCCTCTATACAGACGGCGTGACGGAAGCGACCAACGCACAGAATGAACTTTACGGTGAGCCGCGTCTGCTGGAAACGATCCAAAAGAATCCGACCGCAGAACCGCAGGAGATGATTGCAGCTGTCAAGGAATCCATTGACGGCTTTGTTCTGGATGCACCGCAATTTGACGATATCACGATGCTGGCGATCAGGTATAAGGGAGAGGGCACAAATATGTACACCGAAACGAAAACCTTTATTGCGGTGAAATCCGAGCTGAATCATGTGCTGGAATGGCTGGACGCACTGCTTGAAAAATACGAGTGCCCGATGAAAACACAGACACAGCTGGATATTGCGGTGGAGGAAATCTTCATCAATGTTGCAAGCTATGCCTATCCGCAGGGCACCAGCACTTGTGACATCACCTGCCATTTCAGCGGCACACCGACAAAGCTGGAGATCACTTTTGCGGATAAGGGCGTGCCGTATGACCCGCTGAAAAAGAAAGACCCGAATGTCACGCTGAAGCTCGAAGACCGCGAGGCCGGCGGTCTCGGGATTTTCATGGTAAAGCAGTCGATGGAAGATATGCGATATAAATATGAGAACGGTCAGAATATTCTGACGATTGTCAAGACACTCTGAAAAGCAGGAGGGAATAAAATGACAGGAAATTTCAAAAAAGCAGGCGCAGTTTTTGCAGCCGCAATGATGCTGTGCAGCATGGGAGGATGCAGTATCAAAAAGGAACCGCGCCCGGCAGAAGAGATCATCGAGGAGATTATCACCTATCACGGCTGCTACGGCGATCAGGCAGATGCAAAGGTCGAAAATCTGCTCGCTGAACTGACGAAACAGGACAGCAGACAGGGAAAGCTCTGGACGGATATCATGGAATACTGGGATTATGCAAACAACGAGCTGAAAGTGAATGTGGACAAATTGCCGGACGGTTTGCCGAATGACGACAGTCTGGCGATTACCGTGCTGGGCTTTGAGCTCAACGATGACGGCACGATGCAGGACGAGCTGATCGGGCGGCTGACCGTTGCACTGAACTGCGCAAATCAGTATCCGAATGCCTATGTAATCTGTACAGGCGGCGGCACGGCAAAGAATAATCCCGATGTGACCGAGGGCGGACTGATGGGCGAATGGATGCTCGAACACGGACTTGACGAGAAGCGGCTCATTGTGGAGAATCAATCAAAAACGACCGCAGAAAATGCAAGCAATTCCTATGATATTCTCCTGAAGGATTATCCG
>CAMNJD010000085.1 GCA_946540705.1 uncultured Ruminococcus sp.
ACTGATCTCGCAGCCGTTCTATTTCAGAATGCTGTTCGGTCATGCTCCGGTAAACGTGCTGGAATATCTCACGCATTGGAATGTAATGTTTACGCTGGCAGTCGCGCTGCTGTCACTCATGCTGCTGGAATTCAAACTGCTTCCGACGTTGCGGCTGATCTTCATGGGCGTGTGCATCTCGTTCGCGCAGTTCGGCGATTGGTCGTACATGGTTCCGGTCTGGGCAATCATCTTCTATGTGTTCCGAAATGATCGGCGCAAGCAGACGATGTTCTTTATGCTTGCATCACTGATGATGATTCGCGTGATGGTTCTGTCGCAGCCGGAGAATGCTCTGGCGCTCCCTTTTCAGTATGGCACATTGCTCGCGTTGATTCCGATTCAGCGCTATCAAGGTGATGACAGCAGCGGTCGGAACAAGTCCGCTTACAAGTGGGTGTACTATTTGTATTATCCATTGCACATAGCAGCATTGAGTTTTATTTCCAATTTGGTCAATATTGATGAGTTATCTCACTATCTGGTAGTAAGCATACTTTGAAAAATATCTGATATGTTACACTGAAAACAGAGGTATTCTGTGAATGCGGAATATTTCTGTGCAAAAAATCATCCGGTGCCCGGATTTTCAACGGATGCAAAATTTTTCTGAATCTTATGCAACCGTTTTGCGGTATGCAGGGTATTATAGATGAAAGTCCCCGATGGGATGAAAATAATTTGAGGAGGAAACAATTATGCCGAAATCAAAGGAACAGAGAGCAAAGGAAGTCAAAGAGAATGTCCGGAAGTTTTATGATGCAAAAGATGTTTCGGGCTTAATGGATTATCTGGAAGAAATGGAGGAGAGAGTACAACCCTCAATCGGCACGCCTGAGGAGGATCTTACGGAACTGGATGCATTCACGGAGCAGGTCAAGGGAATTCTCGGAAGCTCCGACCCGCATGAAGCTGCCGTATTCATCACTCAGATGCGAGAAGAATGCATGCAGCGCAAAATTAAATATATCAGTCAGACAATCGACGTCATGGAAAAGTTCGAGGAAAAGATCAAAAACAAAGAAATCCCCGGAACCGAGCATTACGCAGATGACCCGAAATCTGTGGAAAAGCTCGCAGCAGCCGCGACAAGAGGCTCTGCAGCCATGAACAGAGCAAAGAATGTCGAATCAATCGCTCACGATCTTGGCCGTGCAATCAGAGAATATGGAATGGAAAACCGATACAACGATTTTGAATCGGAATTTAATAAAGAAATAAGTTCAAGGCCCGACATCGCGGCGTTGGGGAAAAAGACATGGAAGGAACTAAATCTTTCACCGGAAAAAATCGAGAAAGCCCGTTTAAGGCTTGAATGTAATCTGAATGACGGCGGCAAAGAAATGGGTTATGATATCGTTCCTTACCATACCGACAAATCCGGTGTGTTTGAGGCACTTTCGGATGAGGTTCAGGAAATCCAGGGCATGACCGACCAGCAGCTCGCAGACGAGAAGTTGAAGACGGTCGAGAATTCAGACCCGTATATCAAGTTCTATCAGGAAAGCAAGAAGATTGAAGCCTATCTGAATGTCTGGCAGAATGTCTCGCTCGGAGCTATGATGTATTCAATGGACGACGAGACAAAGAAAAAGGCTCAGCAAGGCGTGTTCGGTCCGTATGATACACTCAGAAACAATCTTAACTATTTTGGCAGCTTCGACAAGCAGTCTCCCGAAACTATCATGCAGATTGTTGACCGTGCGATTTCTTCTACAAATTCATTTATCACCACGCAGAAAAACGAAGAACTGGACAGAATCCTGAGTGGAAACGGGAAAGAATTCGACGAAAAGAACCTCCAGCACAAAAATCTGATGAATGTTGCTTCGATCTCTGTCGAAAAACTTACCGAATTGAAGGAAAACCTGCAAAAGCAAATCTCTCCGGAAGTGCAGGAAAAATTCAAAGAGCCGTTTGAAAAATATGCACCTGATAAGCTCAAGGCTATCGAGGAAAACAACAAAAAGCTCAAGCTGATCGAGACTGAGCAGGCACTTCGCAAGGAAGAACGCGAAAAATCTGCCAAGACGAAGGAAAGCCTGAACAACTTTCTCAGCTACGGCGGAAACGGCAGAGAAGATCTCTCCGGCTCGTTCCATGCTGCCGGCAAACTGATTGAAGCAAAGTCTCTGGGTACTTCCAGAGTTGACCTCGCACAGAAAAAGTCTGTCAGTGAGTTTGTCGATTCGCTTAAAAACACAACCCCGGTCGATAAAACCAATCTGAGTTTCATCACCGACCTCGGAACGGAACTCAGCGAGCGCGAAGCAAAGGCAAAAAAGAAATTTGACAAGCAGGTCAAAGATCTGAAAGCGGATATCCTTGAAAATAATATGCCGGGCGTTTACAATGCTACCCCCGAAATTGCTGAGGCAATCGCAAAGGACGTCATCTACAACACCACGAAAGATGGAAAAGAACTCAAGGCGATTCATGAGGTCAAGAATGAAGTCTTCGGTTCTATCAGTGAAAGTGAGCGCTGGAAAAACTATGTGAAAAATCATCCCGAAATCGCAGAAAGTTTTGCGGCTCCGAAGATGGGACACGATGCGGCTCAGTACGGCTATCATGTCACAGATGATTTTTCCAAACAGATTTCCGGCTCGAAGTTTGAGAAAATGCCGAAGGATGCCGAGCATATCATGCTGGGCGACAAGCATGAGCTTGAAACACTGCGCGATTCCAAGGTCAAGGCGCTCTCCGCTGCCGAAAACTACGAAGCAATGGTCGGTGACCTTTCCGCACAGGCTAAGATGCTGCTCGATACGCTCAGTGCCACGAACAAGGCGGGACACAAGAATTCCAAGTCCTTCAACAGAATGACATCATGCCTGAAAAACCTTGCCGACCTCAAAAACGGCACGATGATCAATGAAAAAGGTCAGGAGGTACCAATTACGCATGAAGGCATCACCTCCATGCTCAATGACCTCAATACGGCATCCGCAGAGTATCAGGAAGCACACAGCGGTCTGTTCTCCGGCAATTCCAAAGGCTTCGGCAGAACACGCTATAATGCTTCTGTCATCGCAAAAAGCATGGCACAGTCCGCTCAAAAACAGCTTAAAAACAAACTCAGCGTAATTGACCCGAAACAGCCGATTGTGCAGGTTAAGAACAGCCTCCAAAATGAAATCAACTTGATTGACGATGCCGCACTCGACAAAGGCTACGGTCAGCTCGTCCGCAAACCGCTCTCCTCTCCCGAAAAAGACCTTGACAAGTTCATCAAAGAAGCTGAGAAAGAAAATGTCTCCGGCGGAAGCGATTTTTACCGGAATGCAATCGCGGATGCTAAGACGCTCAAAACCGCACTCAGCAGCGGAAATCCGGAGCAGATTGCTGCCGCTGCAAATACTGCAAAGGAGTCCGTAAACAAGTATATCAACTACAAGCGGAATCAGCTCATCAATGAAAAAGAGCCGAACAAAAAGGGCTGGCAGCGCATCAATGCAATGGGCAACCTCAGAAGCGTGACGCGTAATGCCATTGCCTATGGTTTGAATCTTGCAGGAGCCGAAAAAGATATTGCGCATAAGACTGAATATACCCAGAAAATGGAGGAGCAGAAACAGGCTGTCCTCGATGCTAAGGTGACAGAGGAACGGAATATCCAGCAGCAGGATGCCAATCTGAACTCAACGGTAAGACGGCTAAAAGAAAACGGTATCACTCAAATGAAAAAGCAGAACGAGGAGATTTACCGGAATCGCTCCAATGACGAGAAGCTGCAGGGAATCGACAAGATTTCGGCTAAAATCGCGACAAATGCTTTTGAAGAACTCGACAGCCTCTCATTCAAATCTGAATTCACCCCGGAACAGCAGCAGCAGGCAAAGCAGCTCATCGCAGAGCTTGTTCTTGATAAAATGGTTCAATTCGATCACGGAAATGTTCTGCATAAGAAATGCAAGAACATGAACGAACAGCAGTTTAAGGATACCGCAAAAACGCTCAGCGAAAGCAAGGAATTCAAAGCTGCCGTACCCGATAAGATCAACAAAGTCTACATTAAAAAATTCCTCGCGGACCATGACGGTCACGGTGTTATGCAGGTGAAAAATTCGGTCGAGAAATACCGCAAGGCAACCAAGAGCATCAATCCGCCCAAGCCGCCCAAACAGCCTGAGCTTGATAAACAGGGCAAACAACTTGGACAGTAATAAACCCGGCAAAAATACACAAAGAGGACAGGTATCCTTTCGGATACCTGTCCTCAGCTTTTCGGGAAAGATGTTTTTGTCCGCCGCTTTTCCAGTCTGAAACAAAGATACACGCAGCAGAGCCTTGTGCAGAAATGCTGAGATTTCACTTGACCGTATCACCGGAAACAAGGAAGCCGGAAGAAACAACGCTTTTGCCTATAATTTCATGCCGCTTCTGGAGGGCGGGACGGAGTTCGCAATGAAATGGTCTGCTCTCTATACCTCCTATCGCGAGGAGGGCATCCGCGATGCGATCAAGGTATATGAATTCATGAACCGGTATTATGTGCAGGAGGGAAACAAACGCGTTTCTGTCTCCAAATTCGGCGGAAGCGAGTTTATTCTTGCCGATGTCATCCGCATCATTCCAAAGAGAACTGATGACAAAGAGGTCACGGTATATTACGAATATCTTGATTTCTATAAATCAACCAAGAATATTCACATCGTCTTTTCAGAGCCGGGTTCCTATCAGAAGCTCGCTTCCATGCTCGGCGCGGAGCTTGGGCAAAAATGGGACCGGAAACTCTGCGAGGACCTTAATGCAGCTTATTTCAGCTTTTCGGACAAATGCTCCGTGCTTTTGAAAAATGACTATCAGATGACTATGGGCGATGCGTTTCTGATGTATATTTCAATTTTCCCGATGCATACGCTCTTTGAAGATACAAAGGATCAGATTATCCGGAATATCAAGCTTGCCCAGAGAGAAATCCTTTCCGTTTCGGACGCAGGCTCCGTCGAATATGTCACGCAGGAAGAAACCGCCGAGAAGAACTCAAAGCTCAAGGAACTGTTCTTCGGCTCCAAGCGTTACACCGAAGCAGCACCGCTGCGCGTCGGCTTTATTTACGATGCGGATGTCGATTCCTCGCGCTGGATTGACAGCCATGAGGCAGGCAGACTTTACATCGACCATGTAACCGAAGGGAATGTAAGGACAAACTGCTATTATACGCACGGCGACTGTGCCGGCGCGCTCGAACGGGCTATTGCGGCACAGAATGAAATCATCTTCGCGGTCTCCCCTTCCATGCTGGAGGAAACCCTGCGCGCTGCCGTCAAGCATCCGGAAACCGGCTTTTTCTGCTGCTCCGTCGGCAAGCAGCACCCCTCCGTCCGCTGCTATCACGGGAAATACTACGAAGCGGCATTTCTTGCAGGAATTCTGAGTGCGGATGCACTTTTGCAGGAGCAGACCGGTACGCCTCGCAGAATCGGTTATCTGGTCCGAGGGAAAGATGATCTGACCGTCCCCTCTGCCAATGCCTTTGCAATCGGCGTATCGCTCATTGATCCGGAATGCAGAATCAGCCTGAAATGCGTCGGAGAGCAGACAGACGACGAAATCCGTGCGGAATGGGCAGAACAGAAGATTACTGTCTATGCCGATATCGAACAGCCGGCAGTCGCCGGCGTCAAGGGAAAAGCCGGAATTTGCCGGATAAGGAACGGCGAAACCGAATGCATAGGCGTCCCGTTCTATCAGTGGGGAAAATATTACGAAAAAATTATTCATTCCGTGCTAAGCGGTACATGGCGTGCGGCAGAACAGATCAAGCCGCTGCTTGCGAAAAATTACTGGTTCGGTCTGTCTTCCGGTACAGTAGGAATTTATGCCCCTCAGCTTCCCTATCAGACACGCAAAATGCTCTCCTTTTTCCAGACGGCAATCGTCAGCGGAATGCTTGATCCGTTCTCCGGCGAGCTTCATGCACGTGATCAGGTGATTCAGAAAGCCGGCAGTTCGCAGCGGATTCTGCCGATGTCCGTCGAAAACAGCCTGCCTGCTGAAAAAATTGTATCGATGAACTGGCTGAATGACAATATTGACGGCGAGATATCCTGTCCCGCAGAAAGCTGAACGGAGTTCGCGATGAAAATACTCGTTGTTGCAGATACGGAATCCAAATCGCTCTGGGATTATTACCGTCCCGGAAAGCTTGACGGCATAGATCTGATTCTTTCCTGCGGCGATCTAAAAGCCGCGTATCTTGAATTTTTGGTGACCATGAGCCATGCGCCTGTCTATTATGTGCCGGGCAATCATGACGAAAACAATTAGTCCCAAACTACAAAACGAATGTACGAAACTAGAGTCTTTAGCGGAGCAGTCAATTAATTGGTGCCTTGATAATGCTATTGACATTAACTATTTCATCCGCACATTGAATTCCGTTATGCCGGATTTAAGGCGCAATAAGTATTCAAGCGAGAAAGAGTTTGAGGCAATAAAATATTACTTAAATCAAACGATGGATCAGGTTATGTCGCAGAAGATGCAGAATGCTCAGAACAAGAATTGGTAAAAGAGCTTCCTTATTCTACCAATCTATACCCAATCTGTCTCACATACAATCAATTTGATAATAAGATGTACTGCTTTGCCGGTGGTGGAGATTCCCTAAATAGTTTATCGTATTTTCAGGTGGAATCTAACGAATTTCATCGTTTGAATACAAATGGCAATAGGAACTTCTTGAGTGATTATAATCACTTTGACGATACTAATTATCGCTCATTTTACTTTGTTTCTGCAACAGAGTTTGTAATTGAATTAGAACAAGGAGTCTACCATTCTAAACTATATTTATATAACACGGTAGATGATTCATTTACTTCTGGCTCAATAGGAGTATATTCCGCAAATAGGAAAAATGAAACAGATACTCCTTTTATGTACAAAGACAATTATTACTGGCTTTGTTCTAGAAGCGGAGGATTTAGTATTGTTAAATCACAAAAACTGTTTTATCCATTACAATCTGGCGATAATACATATTATGGTGATAATTTAGGACAGTTTAGCACTAATGACGGCTGGATTGCAGGAAATGTTTATAATGGTGCTGTGTATTTAATGAAAAATGATTTTTCAATTTATAAGGTCGATTTAGATATTTTGGAGCTGGTATATAACGAACAAAGTCAAACAGAAGAAAAGAACAATTTAATTGTATCTCCAGATAAGGACGAGAACCTACAGAACGCCTTAACCTTAATTATTGACGGAAAAGAAATAAAACAGACTGGAGTTAATAATCTTGCTACTGTTAAATTCTTTTCTTTTGTATCCGATGATTCTATACTTGTGTATGATGATTTCGATAAGAACTATAAGCTAATATCTGCTATAAAATAGATTTATGCTAAGAAGGTGATTATAATGTCGCATTCGGGGCATTTTCCGATTCATGCGATTAAATGCATCAAATGTCCATATCGGCTTGGAACGATAAAATGTGTTATCAATCCATGTATAGAATGCTTGGAGCAAAAGCGTAAAACCCATCCTTTTCCTACTCCGGTTGAAATACACGAGAATGTAATATGCAAAAAATGTGGCAGCAATACATTCAAAGATGGTAAGTGTGCAATCTGTGGCTCTAAAGTGAAGGGCTGTTCATTTTTTAGATAGCTTTGAATCATTCTATGAAGGGGCTTTTCTAGGAATAAACCTAAATAGCCCCTTTAATATGTTTCCACAGACGTTAAGTGCAAATATCGGAAAGACTGCATTGAAATCTTCGATAATTGGTGCTTACAAAAATGACCGATGTGTCGGGCGTTACGGTCGCTCCCAGCGGGCGTGCGCAGGATATGCAAATGAAGTGCGACTGGATGAATGAAATGCTCGGACAGGGACACATT
>CAMNJD010000086.1 GCA_946540705.1 uncultured Ruminococcus sp.
TTTCATCGGTCATCCCTCCTCCTGATATCGTATGTGCCGTCATGCGGTCTTATGCCCGGGCCCCGGCGCAAATGTCACATGCATCCGCAAAAAGGCCGCCCCCGCTTTTGTGCAGGGGCGGCAAGTATAGAGGATGGGAGGATCAAGTTTGTGCAGAGGGTCAGCCTGCAAGATACTTCATGAGGTCATTGAGGTCGAGCGCATCGGTCACGCCGTCGCCGTTGTAGTCGGAGCTGCTGAGGCCGGCCTCGGAGAGTTCAAGCTCCGGGTCATCGCCGACAAGCCGCGCCATCGCCACAGCGTCTATGACGTTGACCTCGCCGTTTGCGTCAAGGTCACCGGGCAGCATAGTCTGTTCCGGCTCGATCGTCGGGGCGGTCTCGGGAACCTGCGCCTGAAGCGTCTCAGAGGGCGTCGGATCCTCGCTCGGGAGATTGAGAATCTTTTTGATCTCATCCATATCATAGCCTAGGCTCAAATAGCGTTCAACCTGTTTTGTCGGATACGGCCGGATGCAGTTGTCGCCAAACGGCATCCGAATCCTATCGGTTTCATTTTCCCCTAAAGGTTCCGCGGATTGGGAAATGCAGAAGCCAAACATGCTGACAAAATTGGATTTCGGGAGAACGACCTTCACGTAGGTACTGCGAAACGCACCATGATGCAAGAATTCAACCGTTTCCGGCAGCACAACTTCATCACCCAGTGCAAAGCCGAGAAAATCATAGCACGCATCACCGAGATATACTACGTTTGCAGGGATATTGATTTTACAGTCTTTCTCTTGGCTGATGTCAAAAGCACGAGCAAAAGCGTACTGTCTGATAATTGTAACACTGTCCGGAACAACGATCTCCTTGATTGTAAAACCGGTACGACCGGACACAGTTTGAAAGGCATATTTATCAATCTCATTGACCGGCATACCGTCGATCTCTGCGGGCAGCTCCAGCTTTTCCGGCTTCAGCTCCCGGAAATACGGCTCATTGTAGCCGACCAGCTTGACTGTCTGATCGGGCTTGACAGCATAGTAAATGCCCTCATATTCCTTGCAGTCGCCGTGATAATACATCGTTCCGACATTCCACTTTAATGTAAAACGATAGTCATTATAAACTGACACCGTCTTATCCGCAAATTCAATGCCGTATTCGACACCGTCCTCACCGATTCCGTTTTCATCCACATCGACCCATTGGATATTAGGTTCGTCATAATTGGCACCATAACCCCGCTGAAGCTGACGCGCATACTTCTCGCTCAGTTCCTCACGGGAAAGAGAGGAAGCAGAACAAGGAAGCACGAAATTTGCCGTCATCAGGGCACTGACGCCCAGTGACAGGAATACTTTTTTCATTTTCATAACAATTCCTCCTTCATATTATGAATTGACTAAACTAGCAAGCTGAACAGCATCCATAACGGTCACAGTCCCGTCGCCGTCCATATCTAAAAGAACTTTTTGAAGCTCGGTCAAAGTAACCCGGACACGAATAAAAATGATCAAGGCATCGGTCTCACCCCCTGTCTGATTGATACCCCATTTTTATTGACTTAGTTCCAATAATCCCAGCCGTTCGGCACGACGGTCAGCTCAATCACCGTGAAGCCGTCGTCGAAATACGTGCCGTTCAGGAACACAATATAATAGAGGCCGTCAACCTTCCGTACCCAGAGGCCGGTGATGTTATCGCGTGTGCGGTATTCCTCCGCTTCGAGGTCATAGACGGTCATGCTCTGCGGTTCGTCAAAGGTCAGCAGCACAGCCGGGGTGTTATTTCCTTTTTTCACCATATCAAAATATTTATCTTTCCACGGCCGGACATATACCTCCGGCGTACCGAGCTCCAGAATCCAGTCATAGCATTCCTTTGCCTGTTCAGCGGGTAATCCATAGGCGTTGATTCTGCTGCCGTAGCTTGCCCGCACGCTCGCATCCGCCGCCAGCGTACAGATAACCGGCTCAGTCTGGGAGGGTTCGGTCTGGGTCTGGGCGGGCTCTGTCTGCGCGGGCTCTGTCTGGGTCTGGGCGGCTTGGGTCTGAGCCGGCCCGGCCTTGGCAGCGGTTGTTTCGGTCTGTGCGGGGGCAGGCTCCGCGGCCGCCTCCGTCAATATTTCAGGCACATTTTCGGGCTCAGACGGAGACACCGGCTGCGCGGCGACAGTTCCGGGTCCTGCCGCCGCACCGGCATCACCGCCCGACACACGCCCAGTATGCGCCGGTACGGTCTTTTCTGAGGCATCCTCCGCCTCCGAAGCGATGATCTGCGCGGCGGCTGTGGTCTGCGTATCCTCCGCCGTGATATTCTCCGCCGCGATCTCGGTGATCTCTGCCGCAATGCTCTGTTCGGTTCCGGCCTTCTCCGGCGCCTTGATGCCGTGAGCCAGCCCGAACGCTGCACCCGCGATCAGCAGAAAGCATGCCGCCGCGACGAAACGGTGTGTTTTGCGATGCACGATCTGCGGCTTTTCAAATGCACGCAGACGGTGCTCCTGTTTGATCTCTCCCATTGCTTCCAGTAGATCTAATTGATTCATATAAGGCCCTCCTCCTTCAGGTAGTTTTTGAGCTTATTGCGTGTGCGGTGCAGCAGAACCTTGACAGCATTGACCGTCATCTCTTTCTGCTTTGCGATTTCCTTCACGGGCATGCCGTATGTATAGCGCAGCACGAACACAGCACACTGCTGCTCAGGCAGGTCGGACAGGAAGCGGTTGACAGCAGATG
>CAMNJD010000087.1 GCA_946540705.1 uncultured Ruminococcus sp.
AGGTCGCGGTCTTGGTCACGCCGTCCTCCGTGTAGGAGACCGTCACGGTCTTGGTTCCGGCGGTTGAGAGGTCGGATGTAACCGTAACAGCATCGGTCACGTCCTTGTCTGCCGCGCCGTTATAGGTCGCCGTGATTTTCATGCCGGTCGTGTCGAGCGTTTCCCCGGCGGAATAGACGGTCTTGCCCGGCGCCTGCGTGACCTTGAGCCCGGAGAGCACAGCGCCGACGGTCACATTGAAGGTCGCGGTCTTCGTCACGCTGTTTTCCGTATAGGACACCGTCACGGCCTTCGTGCCCGCCTGCGAGAAATCGTAGGAGGTATTGACCGAAGCGGTGACGTCCTTGTCATCTGCGCCGGTATAGGACGCAGTGACCTTCATGCCGGTCGTATTCAGCGTATCACCGGCAGAATAGGCGGTCTGATCGGGAAGCTGCGTGAGCGTGATGCCGGTCAGAACTGCATTGACGGTCACCTTGAAGGTTGCGGTTTTGGTCACACCGCTCGCTGTATAGGACACCGTCACGGTCTTCGAGCCCGCCGTGGAGAGGTCTGCCGTTGCCTTGAAGCCGCTGGAGACCGTCTTCGTGGAGCCGTCGCTGTAGGTCAGCTTGAGGGTCAGCCCGGCGGTGTTCAGGGTCTCGCCTGCGTTATAGGTCAGCTTATTGGGCTTTGTCGCGATGCTGATGCTGCTCAGCGTGACCGCCGTCGACTCGAGCACCCAGATCTGCGCGTTCGCCTTGGTGTTGGTCGCCACGGTGACGCCGGAGGTCGTGCCGTTCAGCACAAGATTATTGTTGTAGCTGTTGTGGAGAATGTAGCCGCCGGAAACAGCCTCAAAGATCCAGTACTGCGTGCCGTCGGTATTCTTGGTGTAGAGATTCACCGTCGTGCCGTTCGTCGGGGTATCCGAGAACGGATTCAGCACGACAGAGCCCGAAGCAGGTGTGATATAGCACCCCTTCGACGCATTGCCCGCCGTGACCGGCGCGATCTTCATCTGATAGGCGGTTGTCGTTTTCTTCGCAGCGAGCGCAACGCCCGATTTGCTCGCCGTACCGAGCGCATAGAGATAGGTTCCTGTTCCCTTGTTTTTCAGGTAATAGGTGCCGCTGATCTCCGTCGCGGTGAATGCAGGTGCCAGATATCCGCCCGCGGCACTGCTTTCTGCGCTGACAGTTTCCAGTCCGGCTGCCTGCACTGCCGTCTCATCGGACAGCGGTGTGCCGACAAGCACGGTGCATGTCATCAGCGCCGTGACGAGCAGGGACACTGCTTTTCTGGTCACTGTTTGCAATTTAGACATTTTACCAACTCCTTCATCAGTTCTATAGTTCGCTGATCATTGCAGGCTCGACCACAGCCTCACGCGGTACAGCATCATCTCCGATCCGGTGCAAATCACAAATCGCAGCAAACAGGAATGTCAGCTGCTTATAGCAATCCAATAATGACAGTATATCATATCCTGTGTCAAATTGCAAGAGCTTATTGGGAAAAAGTATCCGTGTGGGAGAGCGGGTCCTCTCCCCTCCTTCTGTTCACAGGCTTTCCTTTGCAAGGGTCGCTTTTTGCGCGCGGTTTATTCAGAATGCAGAAAAATGATCAGGAATGTCGAAATTCCTCTTGCAAAATCCGATCATTACTGTTATAATATAAATCAGATCATGCGCGCGGAAAGCCGTTCACGCCCATCTGATCGGGAAAGCAGGAGTCGGCTTATGACGCTCCTTCTGTGAATAAAAATGCCGGAGGTGTATGATGCAAAAGGATATTTTTATCTCCTACCGAAATGACGGAATCGGAAACAACTTTGCAAAGAGAATCACGGATGACCTGACACACAAGGGCTACAGTGTCTATTTCAATCCGAATGAAGCCAGAAGCGGGGATTTTCCTGACAGACTCGCACAGGCGATCACGGAATGCAAGGACTTTATCTGCATCGTGACAGAGGGATATCTGGCGAGCATGATCGCGAATGATACGATCTGCTGGATCAGAGAAGAATTGCTGTGCGCAAAGGCGAAGGGGAAAAATATCATTCCCCTGCTGGTGAACGGCGCAAAAATGCCCGGAAATGCTGCCGTTTTGCCGGAGTGCCTGCAGTTTTTCCCGAAGATCGACGCCTTTGTGTTCCCGGAGCAGTATATCAATTCGCCGTTTCATCTTCTGTGCGAAAATCTTCTCTCCAAAAACGACGGAGCGAGCGGATTCCGGGATGTGGAAAACAGCAGCACGCTGTTTGAACCGAACCAGTCATTGGAGGAGGTTCTGGTAAAGGCGAACGCCGGCGATGAAAAAGCGATGCTCTCCGCCGGGATCTATTACTATTACGGCATATCGGGCGGCAAGGACGAACGCAAGGCGGCAGTCTGGTTCAAAAGGGTGTCAGCGATGGGGAGCAGATTTGCTCCGGTCGCAGACAAATTCATCGCCCGCATGTATTATGCCGGGAGTATGCCGCGTGAAGAGCAGTCCTATGAAAAAAGCTATAAATACCATCTCAGATCAGCAGCAGCGGATCTGTATTCTGCCGGTCAGGTCGGATTCATGCGAAGCATCGGCAGCGGCTGCACCTACGATTACAAAAAAACGGAAGAGTTCTTCATGCAGATTTTTGACCGGCTGGACAATCCGCGCAAAGACACACTGTGCAGATTCTATCTTGAGCACGGAGAATATAAAAAAGCCGCTGAATTATATGCCGGCATGGCAGAAACCTATCCGGAGGCAGCATATCAGCTAGGCATGCTGTATAAGCGCGGTGTCCTCAGTGAACCGGTTTTGCCGGACTACCCGAAGGCTGCATTTTATCTGCAGATGGCACTGGACAGCGGATATGTCAATGCTGCACTTGAATTGGGTCTGCTGTATTTCAATCCGACCGGTGCATTCAAGAAGGATTTCATGAAGGCACAGAAGTATTTTCAGATCGCAGCCGAAAACGGCTCTGCGGAAGCGCAGTACATATTAGGATATATGTACTTCTACGGTCATTGCGAGAAGGACCTGCACAAAGCCATGAAGTTCCATGAATTGGCTGCATCGCAGGGGCATATCTTATCCGTTGCGTGGCTTGCGATACTCTATCAGATTCCTGAGATTCACAATTATGAAAAGGCATTCTACTACGCAAAAACCGCCGCAGAGTGCGGTGATGCGCCGTCTGAATTTGTACTGGGAACCTTATACCTTTCCGGAAGAGGCTGCGAGCCCAATGAGGACAAGGCGTATCTGTGCTTTAAGCATGCCGCTGAAAACGGTGCACCCGAAGCGCGCATCATGCTGGAGCAGATGGACGAATTGGGATTATAACGTCCTGATTATCATATTGGCACCGAAAGCGGATTTCCGCCGCCGCATAAACAAAACCTCGCAGCGCAAATGACGGGTACTCGTAAAGAAGTTTTTATGATTTGAAGATGAGGTTGCGTAACCTAAGCGGTTACGCAGCCTTTCTCTTTTTGTCGTACTTCATACTGTCAGCGATGGCAGTCGTTATTGCAACATCAAAACGGTAATGTATCTCAATCTGCTGTGTTCGATGTCCGCTGCTCTT
>CAMNJD010000088.1 GCA_946540705.1 uncultured Ruminococcus sp.
GGGGAGTTTCGCTCTCTGCGGAGAGCGACGAGGGCTCTGCCCTCGACCTGCGAGCTTTTTGAAAAAAGCTCGACCAAAAACTTTGGTTGACATCGCCGGAAGCGTATGAAATAATCCCCGGTCGGCCACTCTGCGTTCTGATTGCCTCTTGCTTTTCCCGCAGAAGTATGCTATAATATAAGCGTTGACCCTATCTTACCCTAAAGGAGAATCAAATCATGGATATTATGGAAAAGGCTCTTGCCGCGCATCAGGAGTGGGGCGGCAAGCTCGACATTCGTTCAAAGGTTGCGATCAAGGATAAGGACGCGCTCTCAATTGCATACACACCGGGTGTTGCGCGTCCCTGTCTGGAAATTCAGAAGAATCCGTCGCTGTCCTACGATCTGACCGGCAGACATAATCTGGTCGCTGTCATCACTGACGGTACCGCAGTGCTTGGCCTGGGTGATATCGGTCCGCTTGCTGCGATGCCGGTCATGGAGGGCAAGTGCGCACTGTTCTCAGAATTCGGCGGTGTGGATGCGATTCCGCTTTGTGTGGATACCAAAGACCCGGAGGAATTCTGCAAAACGGTTGCTTTGATCGCCGGCAGCTTCGGCGGCATCAATCTGGAGGATATCTCTGCGCCGCGCTGCTTTGAGATTGAGCGAAAGCTGAAAACAATGGTCGATATCCCTGTATTCCACGATGACCAGCACGGAACTGCTGTTGTCGCTTCTGCTGCGATTATGAATGCATCAAAGCTCGCCGGCAAACAGCTCAGCGACCTGAAGATCGTCATTAACGGTGCGGGCGCAGCAGGTGTTGCGATCGCAGAAATGCTGCTTTCGATCGGTGTGCAGGATATTCTGATGCTGAATTCCAAGGGTATTGTCTGCGAAGGCGACCGGCTCTCATCTGAGGCTCTGACCTCGCTTTCCAAGCGCACAAACCGCGGCAGAATCCGGGGCGGTCTGGCGGAAGCCATGAGGGGCGCAGACGTCTTTATCGGCGTATCCAAACCGAATCTTGTGACGCCGGAAATGGTGAAGTCGATGAATGATAAGCCGTTCATTTTCGCAATGGCGAACCCGACACCGGAAATCATGCCTGACCTTGCAAAGGAAGCAGGCGCATTTGTTGTCGGAACGGGCCGCAGTGACTTCCCGAATCAGATCAACAATGTCCTGGCATTCCCCGGTATTTTCAAGGGCGCACTTTCTGTCCGCGCATCGGATATCACCGAGGGCATGAAGCATGCGGCTGCTGAAGCAATCGCATGCTGTGTATCTGATGATGAGCTTTGCCCGGAGTGCGTCATCCCGAACCCGTTTGACCCGAAGGTCGCGCAGACTGTTGCCGAGGCTGTGGCCGCTGCGGCGATCAAGGACGGCGTCGCAAGAATCTGCTCTGAAAACTGATGCTTCGGATCGAACACGATTTCGTGCGGATTCTCCTGCTGACGGTCAGCGCTGCCGGAATCATTCTGTTTTGGCTCCCGATGTGTGTCCGTATTGTCAATATCGGAAATGTGTCCGGGCTGTGTGCATCTGTCCTTCTGCTTGTGTTTGTCCTGTTCAACGGCCCGATATCCCGGTGCTTAGGGAAACTGAAGCAGCATACGGCAGGCTCGGTATTGCTGTGGGTTGTGGGTATCATTCTGCTGCTCGGAGTTTTATATTGTCTGGTAATGAGCTGTTTCATGCTGCATGCAGCGCATAAAAAGCCCAAGGCACAGCCTGCGGCGATCATCGTACTGGGCTGCAAGGTGCGCGGCAGAGAGCCGAGCCTGATGCTGTATCGCAGAATCCGGGCAGCATACAGTGCTGCACAGGAGTACCCGGATGTTCCGGTGATCGTTTCCGGCGGAAAGGGGAGCAATGAGGGAATTTCTGAGGCAGCGTGCATGGAGAATGAGCTGTTGAAAATGGGGCTCCCTGCTGAACGGATTATTCAGGAGAACCGCTCTGCATCCACCTCGGAGAATCTGCGCTTTTCCAAGGAAATCATGGATTCCAGAGGAATCCGCGGAGAAGTGCTGATCGTGACAGATTCATTTCACGAATTCCGTGCCTCGATCCTTGCGGAAATCGAGGGGCTCCCTGAATGCAGCGCAGCGCCGACGGGTACCTCGTGGTATCTTGTTCCGACCTACTGGGTGCGTGAATGGTTCGGCATCGCACATGCATTTGTATTCAAAAGCTGAATTCAGCAGCGGCTTGTCTGGGACAGGCCGCTGCTTTGCTGTGCGCTCACTCCGGACGAAAAAAAGTTTGTGAAAATATTGACAAACATGCAGGAATCGGATATAATATAAGCTGTAAATCTTTTTGGAAATAAGGAGGACATTCCCATGAGTCAGATTCGTATTGGTATTGTCGGCTACGGCAATCTCGGCAAGGGCGTTGAACTCGCAATCCGCAGCAATCCGGATATGCAGCTCGCATTTGTCGCAACAAGACGGGATCCCGCCGCTGTGAAGATCAACACAGAAAACGTGCCGGTCTACAAGACCTCCGATCTTGCTGCCCACACTGCTGACGCAGATGTTGTGATTGTCTGCGGCGGCTCTGCGACCGATCTGCCGCAGCAGACACCGGAGCTTGCAAAGCTGTTCAATGTTGTTGACAGCTTCGATACCCATGCACGCATCCCGGAGCATTTTGCAAATGTTGATGCCGCTGCCAAGGG
>CAMNJD010000089.1 GCA_946540705.1 uncultured Ruminococcus sp.
TGCAATCCAACTATATCGGCGCGATCATGGTCGCTGCATACTCCTATATGGCGCTTGTTCCGATCATTCAGCCGCCGATCATCAAGCTCCTGACTTCAAAGAAAGAGCGCATGATCCGCATGGAATACACCCAGAAGCCTGTCTCCAAGACAACGCGGATTCTGTTCCCGATCTGCATTACGATCATTGCAGGACTGATTGCTCCGGCCTCTGTCGCCCTCGTCGGCTTCCTGATGTTCGGAAACCTTATCCGTGAGTGCGGCGTTATGGACAGCCTTTCGGAGACTGCACAGAAGGTTCTTGCCAATCTTGTCACGATCTTCCTCGGCATTACCATCGCCTCTCAGATGCAGGCGGACAAGTTCCTTCAGGTCAATACGCTGCTGATCCTCGGCCTCGGTCTTGTTGCATTTATTTTCGATACCGCGGGAGGCGTTCTCTTTGCAAAGATACTCAACCTCTTCCTCAAAAAGAAGATCAACCCGATGATCGGTGCCGCCGGTATCTCAGCTTTCCCGATGTCCGGCAGAGTTGTTCACAAATTGGCGCTGAAGGAGGATCCGACAAACTTCATCCTCATGCAGGCGACCGGTGTCAATGTTTCCGGTCAGATCGCCTCGGTTATCGCAGGCGGCCTGATTCTCAACTTTTTCCTGTAACCCGAAAGGAGTACTGTTATGTTCAGTATCGCTGCGGCTGTAGAGCCGATGCATTTTGTAGATAATCTGAAGTATATGGGACTTGGCATGCTCGGCATTTTCATTGTGATCGGCGTGATCATGCTCCTGACCATGATTCTGAATTCCGTGGCGCAGGAAAAGCCAAAGCAGGATGACGACAAGCAGAAATAAGGAGGCCGACTATGGCAAAGAATGACCCCGAAAAGCTGCCGGAATCCCCGAAGAAGCCGGATGTCCCCGAACAGCCGGAGGAGGGCTTTGTCCCATATGTGACGGAGGCGGCTGCATCGGAAAACAGCGGCAAACAACACAGGCTGATCTTGCTCATCCCGCTGGTTTTGCTCGGCGTCGTCGTGATCATCGCGGCCGTGCTTCTTCTGCTTACGCATTTTAACCGATATCACAGGGTCATGAAGCAGCTCTCCTTCGACTATAGGGACGAAATCCCCGGTGCAAAGGATATCGAGCATACCGGCGAGCGTTCGATCGCACTGGCCAAGGAACTGAAAGACGCTCCGGTGCGTGTCAATGCCATCTGTTATCTTCTGAACGAGCAGGATCAGGGGGACGGAACCGTTGCGGAGTACAATTATCTCAGCAGCAAGGGACTGACCGAGCTCAAAACCGTTACCTCTGCGAAAAACGGCCTGCGCAGCAAAGAAAAGAATGTCCGTCTGCGCGCTGACGGCTATGAGATCCTGGAAGGCGATGAATGGGTCGCCGCAGAGAAGGAATATATCCCCGACATGCGTGATTACTTCTTCGGTATTTCCTCACACAACAATGTGACGATCGGCTGCTATGACACGTATGATACGACCGTCAACGGCAAACCGTATGTTTGTGAGGTCTGGCTGATGGATGAGACATTCGGCAGCCAGACTGTTTACAGCACACTTTACCGCTATTATGACGGCAGCCGCCTTGCCGCAGTCATTGTCCTGCATGACACCGATGAGCTCAAAGAGGTCTACGATATCACATCTTATGAGATCAACCCGACATTGTAACACAGAAGCCCGACTGCATGGCCGGGCTTCCGTTTTTACGCAAAACGCTTGACAGATTGCAATAAAAATGGTATAATATCACTATAAGTATACGAGAACGGTGCGCTGTTTGAAGGAGGGATTCATATGGCATCTGCAAGAAACATCGTACTCGCCGGGGATTATACAGGCTGCCGCGTGTTCCGCATGTCAGCTTCACTCGCATACATTTCCGGCACAATGAAAAAAATCGACGATATTTATCTTGTTCCGGAAAACGTCAAGCGATTTGAAGTGCTGACAGAGGATATCATCCGTTCGGGTAATTCCCTGCTGCTGACCGGTGTGCTCGATCCCGGTCTGCTCATTCATCTGAAGCTGCATGCCTCAGAAGCAATGCAGAAAAAAGGCATCTATACGCTTGCACTGAAATTTCAGGACGACAAGCGCTCGCTGCTTGAGGTCGATGACAAGATTCTCGCAGCGCTGGTCAAGCGCATGCAGGAAAGCTGAAAAAACGTGCTGACAGCCTAAACACTGTCAGCACGTTCTCTTTTATGACGGTGCCTGATCGGTTGCAACATCCAGCATATACCAATGCCGGTCTATGCGGTACACTGTTGCATATTCCATGTTCCTGACCTCGCTGCCGTCAGGCTTGATGTAAGTCACAGCGAGCGTCAGATTCAACCCGTCTGATACCGTCACATCCTTGCCGTAGCGTGTTTTGATGCCGCGTTCAAGCTGATCAAGCCGAGCTTCCTCAACATGCGATTCCCCGATCACGCCCATTTTCACCTTGGCATTTTCGCCGTAATTGAGTTTTTTCACGGAAATCATCGCCGCACACATCGCAGTGACATCCATTTCACCCTCTGCGGTATTCGCCTCACGAAGCCAGTCCGGAAATGCCTCTGCCATCGCAGCAGGATCCTCCGCAGAATAGGCTTTGTAGTACCGTTTGACCGGCCGCTGATCTGCGCTGCTCAACCAGAAATACGCGAGCAGTCCGACAATCACAACCAGCGCAGCAGCAATAATACGGATACTGATCTGCTTGCCGGAGAGCGGCTTTTTTTTAAGATCGAAGTTCCGCGGCTCGAAAATACCGCTGGGCTGATCGAGCTCCGGCCGCTCCCCTGCTGTCTTTTCGGTATCACTCATGATCATTTGCTCCTTTCTCTGCGGTGAGCTGCGGCACAAGCTGATCGAGCAGCATTTTCGCACGGTCGTAGCTTTCCTGCATGTCTTCCTTGGAGCTCATTCGCTCAACCGGAATACGGATCGCAAGATAAGTGTCCTCGGTCAGCGGTTCTTCGAGATGAAGCTGCTCTTCAAACACAGTACCGGCTATCTTCAGCTTATAGCCCTCTGCAAGCGGGCAGTCCGGATAAAGCCGTTCCATATCCTCAAAGATCAGCTCCGGCTGCAAATACTCATCAGCGTCGCTGTTCGCCATGACCAGCATGCAGGTCGAGGTTTCCATCTGCACCATAAGCTGCGTGTTGTTGGCAGAGGAATATGAGCTGCCGCCTTCCATTTCTTCTTTTGATACGGGAATATACACCGACTGCACATAGGTCTTGCCGTCTTCATTATAATCCCCGCACATACCCTCCAGCCACATGCAAAGATCATCCGAACCGTTGTACACATATACATTGTCCGTCAGGATCAGGATGCTGACATCCGGGTCTTTTCTCGTTACAAAATCATAAATCAGAAACGCACCGACCACCGTGCAAAAGGCTGCAATACCGAGCCACCATTTGGAATGATAAAACCAGTTGCCGATTTTCTGCCGGAGCGTATATTTTTTCGGAGCCTCCTGCTCCGGAAAGACCTTGTCACTGTCGCTGATGACGCCCTGCTTTAATCGGATCAGATCGACTTTATCCTCGTGCAGCTCTTTGGCATATTCCTCACGCGCCTGATATGCGGCTTCCTCCTCGCGTTTCTGGCGTTCGCGTTCCTCGATCTCAGCCTCCCGCCGCTCCCGCGCTTCAATTTCCCGCGCATTGCGGAACGCCGAGACATGTGCAGGCTGCTTCGGAGACGCCTGCTCCTCTGCTTCTGCCTGCAATTCCTTCTGCTGTTCTTCTTCCTGCATCATCTAACCTCCATCAGATACTGCATCTATTTTACCATATTTTCGGTGCGACTGCAAGCATTTTCACAGAGATTTCGCTTATCGCAGTCGGACTGATTCCCGCAGACATTCCTCAATGACAGGTTTTGCATCCCGCATCCGGACAGGCAATCCGTGACCGCAGTGCATCACAGTCATTGTCCTGCAAATAAACATCTGCATCATATGCCGGACTTCTGAGCAGCGCCCCGCCGATAAGCTGTGTGTAATTGCGAAGACGGTAGCGCGGGGATGTCGGCTGCCTCCCTGCTTTATTGTACCATACGAAATATGATCTGTCAAGCAATGCAGCCATCCATTCCTCTCATGCAGTGAAACATCCTGTTTTCCTTCGCTGCACCCATTGCACTTTTTTAGAAAACATGTTATAATAAGACTGAAATGGGGTGACAAAAAATGCCGCATATACTTGTAATTGACGATGATATTCATATCAGTGACCTGCTGAATGAGCTGCTGCATGCTGAAGGCTATTCAGTCTCCCGCGCCTATTCCGGTACAGAGGCACTGCTGATGCTTTCACAGCAAAAACCGGATCTGATCCTGCTTGATCTGATGCTGCCGGGGCTTTCCGGCGAAGATCTGCTGCCAAAGCTCAGCGGCATTCCCGTGATCGTAGTCAGCGCAAAGGGCGATGTGACCGACAAGGTCGGACTGCTGCTCGGAGGTGCCGCCGATTATATCACAAAACCGTTTGATAATGCAGAACTGCTTGCGCGCGTCGCCGTGCAGCTCAGAAAGAACGGTCAGGGCAGCGGAAATACGCCGCTGCGCTACCGTTCGCTGACGCTGTATCCTGATACGCGGACAGTCACCGCGAACGGACAGGAAATCCGCCTGACACGCACCGAATATGCCATTCTGAAGCTGCTGATGCTCAATCCGGAGCAAGTCGTCGCAAAGCTGTCGATTCTCGACCGAATCAGCGATGATACCCCCGACTGCACAGAGGATTCCCTGAAAATTCATGTACATCATCTGCGCAAAAAACTGCGTACCGCAGTCGGTGCTGACTGCATTTCTGCTGTATGGGGCATCGGATTTATGCTGAAAGCCGAATCTTAACCCTTTCTTAACCGATCTCTTAACCGGTTTCTTAACAATTATTTGCTATACTGTATTCAGAAACCAAAAGGAGGTCACGCTATGGAATACGTTGTAACTGCAAATAATCTTTGCAAATACTACCCCAAATTCAAAGCGCTCAACAATTTCTCAATGCATGTGCCGAAAGGTGCGATCTACGGTTTTGTCGGACGGAACGGCGCCGGCAAAACTACGCTCATCCGGCTGCTGACCGGTTTGCAGCATCCGACCGGCGGTGATTTCACGATCTACGGCACCGCACACACAGACAGCAGGATCTGCGCTGTCCGAAGACGCATGGGTGCGGTTGTCGAAACGCCCTCGCTCTACCTCGACAAAACCGCTGAGGAGAACCTCAGACTGCAATACCGCACGCTGGGACTCCCCTCCTTCGACGGCATCAAAGAGCTGCTCGAACTGGTCGGTCTGCATGACACCGGCACCAAAAAAGCTAAGAAATTCTCCCTTGGCATGCGGCAGCGCCTTGGTATTGCTGTAGCACTCTGCGGAAATCCCGATTTTCTTGTACTGGACGAGCCGATCAACGGACTCGACCCGCAGGGAATCATCGAGATCCGCGAGCTGATTCTGAAGCTGAACCGTGAGCGCGGTGTCACGGTGCTGATCTCCAGCCACATCCTTGATGAGCTGGCAAAGCTCGCGACTCACTACGGTTTTGTGGACAGCGGGCATATGGTCAGGGAGATGAGCGCAGCGGAGCTGGAAGCAGCCTGCAAAAAGAGTATGTTTCTCGAAACTGACCGTCCGGAGCTTCTTTCCACGGCGCTGAGCGAGCTGAACCTCGAATACCGGCTCGAATCAGACAGCAGCGCAAGTATTTTCAGCAGTATCGAGGTCACACCGCTGGTGCTGGCACTGCATGAAAAAGGGATATCCGTGAAAAAGCTGACAGAACGGGATGAAAGCCTTGAGAGCTTCTTCCTGTCTCTCGTGGGAGGTGGCTCAAATGAATAAACTGCTGTCTATGGAATTCCGCAACGCATTCAAATCGCTGATTCACAAGGCACTCCCGGTGATTCTTCTGATATTCAGCGCGCTCTGCGGCATCATCAATTCAAACAATGAGGATTCATCCTTTGACGGATTGTTCATGCTGCTCACGATGATGTTTGAATTCATCACGCTTGCTGTCGGACTTGTCATCAGCAAGGATTTCACACAAAATACGATCCGCAACAAGATCATCGTCGGGCACACCCGCACCAATATCTACATTTCCAAACAGATTCTCACAACTGCGGTCTATCTGCTCAATTCCGTGATGTTCTATATCGGGTACACAGTTTCGACCGCACACTTCGCCGGAACTGCCGATCTGAACCGTACCGGTCTGATCCGCGGCAGCATCATTCTGTTCTGCTGTGTGCTGAGCCTGTCCCTGTTTGCGAATTTCCTCACAATGACGGTCAAATCCTCGCTCGGCGCAGCGCTGCCGCTGCTCTGTGTTTATATGGCGATGATGCTGGGAACGTTCCGTGACATCTTTCAGGTGAAAGCGCTCGAACTCATCAGCGAAATCTTCCCGTTCGGCAATATCCTGTTCGTATCCTGCTCAATGC
>CAMNJD010000090.1 GCA_946540705.1 uncultured Ruminococcus sp.
ACTGAAAGATGCGCATAACGCTTCCGGAAAGCTTTAGAATAACGGCTGTCGGCACTGCCGACAAATTCTGATTTATTATAGCACCAGTAAGAAAAACAATGCCCCGAAGCGCTTTTGTGAAATGCTTCGGGGCAAAACTTCTATATGAGTACCGGCATAACCGCAGCGGGGCGGAAACTATAGGCAATACCGCACAAAGCCCGCCTGACGGCTTGGCGGCGCATCTGCACCACCAGCTCTGTGCGGTGTTGCCTATACAGTCAGGAGGCGGAGAATGCCGTACAGCACAGAGGCCGCCGTTCCGTAGAGGATGACCGGCCCCGCGATCGTGAAGATCTTGGTGCCGACCCCGAGGACATACCCCTCCGTGCGTGCCTCGACCGCCGCCGATGCGACCGCATTGGCAAAACCCGTGATCGGGACGAGCGTCCCGGCACCGCCGTGCTTTGCCAGCTTTTCGTAATATCCGAGCCCCGTCAGCAGCGCCGAGCAGAATACCAGAATCACCGAGACCCATGTTCCGGCAGTGTCCTGCGGCAAACCGCTCCGCAGCAGAAGCTGCCGCAGGATCTCTCCGATGAGGCAGATGCTCCCGCCGGTCACAAACGCCTTGATGCAGGTTGCCGTGACATTCGTGCGGCGCGAGGCGCGTGCGATCATCTCCGTATAGACGCCCTGCGCGGGCTCCTTTGCCCCCTGTGAATGAATGATGCCGTTCATAAAAACATTGCTCCTTTCCGCAGCTTTTGACATAGTGTTCCCGCAGCGGCCGCTCTTATTCGGAACGGCCGTCTTTTTCATGCGAAAATTCTTCAGAAAGCACTTGCCTTTTTGCGGAAAATAGAGTATAATAGATATGTATGTAAAATTCAAGGGAGGTCATTCCATGTTTATTCATCCGACCCTGTTCGCGGACACTTCCGGTCAGATTCTGGAGGAGATCGCCGAGCAGGTGACTACAAAACCGGAAAAGATCCTGCAAGGCACTGAAAAAATGGACGGTACGCAGATCGCTGCTATGACGATCGTCGGCCTGGCCGTCGTTTTCGCCGCACTGCTCATCCTGGTCATTTTCCTGTATCTGTCCGGCGGCATCTTCAAAAAGGCCGGGAAGCAGAAGAAAGCGGAGCCGGTAAAGGCCGCTCCTGCACCGAAATCTGCCTCCGCCGCTGCAAAGCCCGCTGCTGCAAAGCTGCCTCCGAAGGCGCCTGCTCCTGCCGCAGAGGATGACAGCGAGGTCATCGCCGTCATTATGGCTGCGATCGCTGCAATGGGTGCTGCGGACGGCAAACAGTATAAGCTGCATTCCGTCAGACAGGTCACACGCCGCGGCTCGGGACGCTCCGTCTGGGCACAGGCCGGCCTGAATGATGCGACAAGACCGTTCTGACACCCGTTTCACCGCGTCGATCCGGCACAATATATTACAAAATTGATTAGGAGGACTGCTCTATGGGCGGTGTTATAGATTTCTTCACCAATACCATCCAAGGTCTGTGGGAGGACAGCGGTATTCACGCGCTGTTCGCAGACGGCGGCTGGAAAAACCTGCTGATGATCCTGATTTCCTTTGTGTTTATGTATCTGGCGATTGCCAAGGGCTTCGAGCCGCTGCTGCTGCTGCCGATCTCCTTCGGCATGCTGCTGACAAACCTGCCGATGGCTGACCTCTACCACGCCGATCTCTGGCAGCTCGTGGACGGGCATGTCGATTACGGGAAAGTGCTGAGGGACGGCGGCCTGCTGGATATCCTGTATTTAGGCGTAAAATTACAGGTCTATCCCCCGCTGATCTTCCTCGGCATCGGCTGTATGACCGACTTCTCCCCGCTGATCGCGAACCCCAAGAGCTTCCTGCTCGGTGCGGCTGCACAGGGCGGCATCTTCTTCACCTTCGTGGTCGCGGGTCTGCTGGGCTTCACCGCCGCAGAGGCCGGCTCCATCGCGATCATCGGCGGCGCGGACGGCCCGACTGCGATCTATGTTTCGACCCGCCTGCTGACCGGCGGCGGTGCGATCACCACGGGTAATATCGCGCTGGCTGCATATACTTATATGGCACTGGTTCCGATCATTCAGCCGCCGATCATGCGCCTGATGACCACCAAGAAGCAGCGTGCCGTCAAAATGGAGCAGCTCAGAACTGTCTCCAAGACCGAGAAGATCATCTTCCCGATCGCCGTTACCATTATTGTTTCCCTGCTGGTTCCGTCCGCTGCACCGCTCGTCGGCATGCTGATGTTCGGCAACCTGCTGAAGGAATCCGGCGTCGCAGCGCGTCTGATCGACACCGCACAGAACGCCCTGATGAACATTATCACAATTTTCCTGGGCGTTTCCGTCGGTGCGACCACGAAGGCTGACCAGATCTTCAGCCTGAAGTTCGGCGGCGTCATGCTGCTGGGCGTCATCGCGTTCTCGCTCGGCACGGCCTGCGGTCTGCTCTTCGGCAAGATCATGTACAGAGTGACCGGCGGCAAGGTCAACCCGCTGATCGGTTCGGCCGGCGTTTCCGCTGTTCCGATGGCAGCACGTATCTCCCAGAAGGTCGGTGCGGAGACCGACCCGACAAACTTCCTGCTGATGCACGCAATGGGCCCGAACGTCGCCGGCGTCATCGGCTCGGCTGTCGCGGCGGGCGTCCTGCTCTCCGTCATCGGCTGATCCCCCCCGAATATCCGTAACAGATTCCGGTGCCGCTGCATGGTTTGCGGCGGCATCGGCTGACATGAAGGAGAGTTGTTATGAAAGATTATCCGATCGTTGATACGGTTGATGCGCTGAAGGCGCTGCTCGCAAGAGTACGGAAGGCGCAGGAGGAATTTGCGGAATTCCCGCAGGAGAAGGTTGACGCGATCTTCCGTGCTGCTGCAATCGCTGCCAATCAGGCGCGCATCCCGCTCGCTAAAATGGCTGTCGCAGAGACCGGCATGGGCGTCGTCGAGGACAAGGTCATCAAGAACCACTTTGCTTCGGAGTATATCTATAACGCATACCGCGACACCAAAACCTGCGGCGTGATCGAGCGCAATGAATCCATGGGAACCATGCGCATCGCAGAGCCGATCGGCGTCATCGCGGCGGTCATCCCGACCACGAACCCGACCTCCACTGCGATCTTCAAGACGCTCATCACCCTGAAGACCCGCAACGGCATCATCATCTCCCCGCATCCCCGCGCCAAGGAATCGACCATTGCGGCCGCAAAGATCGTTGCAGAGGCTGCCTATCAAGCCGGCGCGCCGGAGGGGCTGATCGGCTGGATCGACAAGCCGAGCCTCGACATGACCAATACCGTCATGCGCTATTCTGATATCATCCTCGCGACCGGCGGCCCGGGCATGGTCAATGCCGCATATTCCAGCGGCAAGCCCGCACTCGGCGTCGGCGCCGGCAACACCCCCGCGATCATCGACGACACTGCGGACATCACCCTCGCGGTCAACTCGATCATTCACTCCAAGACCTTTGACAACGGCATGATCTGCGCCTCGGAGCAGTCCACAATCGTCCTCGACAGCATCTATGACGCGGTCAAGGCTGAGTTTGAAGCCCGCGGCTGCTATTTTCTCAAGGGTGACGAGCTCGACAAGGTGCGCCATACCATCATCATCAACGGCTCGCTGAATGCGAAGATCGTCGGTCAGAGCGCCTATAAAATCGCTCAGCTCTCCGGTGTCGAAGTCCCCGAAACCGCGAAGATCCTGATCGGTGAGGTCGAGGATGTCAGCATTGAGGAGGAATTTGCGCACGAAAAGCTCTCGCCGGTTCTGGCGATGTACCGCGCAAAGGACTTCGAGGAGGCCATGCAGAAGGCAGAGCGCCTCATCGCAGACGGCGGCTACGGCCACACCTCCTCGGTATACCTCAATGCCGTCACCGAGCGCGCAAAAATCGACGCAATGGCAGAGCGCATGAAGACCTGCCGCATCGTCGTCAATACCCCGTCCTCGCACGGCGGCATCGGCGACCTCTACAACTTCAATCTCGCGCCGTCGCTGACACTGGGCTGCGGCTCCTGGGGCGGCAACTCCGTCAGTGAGAATGTCGGTGTCAAGCATCTGCTCAATATCAAGACTGTCGCTGAAAGGAGAGAGAATATGCTCTGGTTCCGTGCGCCGGAAAAGGTCTATATCAAGAAGGGCTGCCTGCCCGTTGCGCTCGATGAGCTGGGCAAGGTTCTGCACAAGAAGCGTGCGTTCATCGTGACCGACAGCTTCCTCTTCAAGAACGGCTACACCAAGGCAATCACCGACAAGCTCGATGCGCTCGGCATCGTTCACAGCACCTTCTTCGAGGTCGCGCCGGATCCGTCGCTCGGCTCCGCAAAGAAGGGCACTGAGGCAATGACCGCCTTTGCACCGGATGTCATCATCGCGGTCGGCGGCGGCTCGGCGATGGATGCCGCAAAGATCATGTGGGTCATGTATGAGCACCCGGATGTCAATTTCCTCGATATGGCAATGCGCTTCTCCGATATCCGCAAGCGTATCTACACATTCCCGAAAATGGGTGAAAAGGCCTACTTTATCGCGATCCCGACCTCTGCCGGCACCGGCTCTGAGGTCACGCCGTTCGCCGTCATCACCGATGAAAGCACCGGCGTCAAGTACCCGCTCGCTGACTATGAGCTCATGCCGGATATGGCGATCGTTGATCCGGATATGATGAAATCGGCGCCCAAGAGCCTGACCTCTGCCTCCGGTATTGATGTTGCGACGCATGCCCTCGAAGCCTATGCCTCGATGATGGCGACCGACTACACCGACGGTCTTGCACTCCGCTCGCTGAAAATGGTCTTTGAGAACCTGCCGCGCACCTATCAGAACGGCGCGAATGATCCGGACGCATGGGAGAAAATGGCAAATGCTGCAACGATGGCCGGCATGGCATTCGCAAACGCATTCCTCGGCGTCTGCCACTCAATGGCACATAAGCTCGGCGCATTCCACCACATCCCGCACGGCGTCGCAAATGCGCTGATGCTGGAGCAGGTGCTCCGGTTCAATTCTGCTGAGGTGCCGCCGAAAATGGGCACCTTCCCGCAGTACGCTTACCCGCATACGCTCGCACGCTATGCAGAAGTCGCCGACTATCTCGGCCTCGGCGGCAGAACCAATGAGAAAAAGCTCGAAGCGCTCATCAAAGCGCTCAATGACCTCAAGACGCTGATCGGCATTCCGGACAGCATCAAGGCCTGGGGCATCGACGAGGCGAAGTTCCTCGAAACACTCGACGAAATGTCCGAGCAGGCATTCGACGATCAGTGTACCGGCGCGAACCCGCGCTATCCGCTGATCTCCGAGATCAGACAGATGTATCTCAATGCCTACTACGGCAAGAATAAGGAAACTGTATAAAAGGGGGCTGTGACATGACAGTGCAGGAAGATCAGATCATCGCAAAACGCCCGACCAAGATCATTTACCGCGAGGGCGATACCGTTGTCAAGCTGTTCAATGCGGATTACTCCAAGGCGTCCGTGCTGAATGAGGCGCTGAATCAGGCGCGTGTCGAGGAAACCGACCTCAATATCCCGCGCATCCACGAGGTGTTCAAGATCGACGGTCAGTGGGCGATCCGCTCCGATTTCATCGAGGGCAAGACCATGCAGCAGCTCATGGACGAAAACCCCGACAAGCGTGACGAATATCTCAGGCAGCTTGTCGAGCTGCAAATGCTGATCCACACCAAGCGTGCGCCGCTGCTGACCAAGCTGAAGGACAAAATGCACCGCAAGATCAGCGACAGCAAGTTCGAGGCGACTGTCCGCTTTGAGCTGCACACCCGTCTGGAGGGCATGCCCAAGCACAAGAAGGTCTGCCACGGTGACTTCAATGCCTCGAACGTCATCATCACGCCGGACGGCACCCCGTTCATCATCGACTGGGCACATGCCACACAGGGCAATGCCTCTGCCGACGTCGCCCGCACGTATCTCTACATGATGCTGAACGGGCAGGAGCAGCTTGCAAAGGATTACCTCAGACTGTTCTGCAAGATGAGCGATACCGCGATCCAGTATGTGCAGAACTGGATGCCGATTGTTGCGGCATCACAGTCGGTCAAGGAGAACAACCCCGAGGATTTCGAGCTGCTCTCCCGCTGGGTCAATGTTGTCGATTACGTCTGAATCATACAGGAATAACGCACACTGCAAAATTGCGGTGTGCGTCAGTCTGTCGAAAAAGGTATCGCTGCGCGATGATTGATATTGGGCTCCGCCCAAACCCGCCAAAGGGACATTGTCCCTTTGGAATCC
>CAMNJD010000091.1 GCA_946540705.1 uncultured Ruminococcus sp.
CCCTGCCCCGCCATATGTGCTTTCAAAACGCCGAATGCACTTTGTGCGGCGGTTGCAGCCTGAATAAGCTGAGGCAGGAAAACTGTTCCCTTTTCGTAATCCGCGCCGACTGCATCCAGCGCAGGGATCAGCATACTGTTGACGATTTCAAGCGGCTCGTTATCAGTCAGGGCAGCCTCCGTAAGCCGCGCAGCATCCTGCCGCAGACCGCGTGCAACCGCACCTGCAAGTGTCAGCTCTCCGGCGGGCTGTGCAGGTACCGGTACTGATGCGCCGGTCTGCATATTCTGATACGCACCGATAAATGCTTCACAGTTCGGGTCAAAGCCGCTGAGCATCCGGAAAGCGCGAACCGTGTCCATCATCCCCTCCGCCATCGGATTCATGATGGGCAGAGTCAGTCCGTTCTGCATCGCCATACTCAGGAAATTCCTGTTGATGAGCGGTCGATTCGGAAGTCCGAAGCTGATATTTGAAACACCGAGCACCGTCTGAAGGCCAAGCTCCTCATGCACTCTGCGAACGGCGGTCAGCGTCTGCACAGGGCCATCCCCGCCGGTCGAAGCGGTCAGTGTCAGACAGTCGAGGAAAACGTCTTCCTTCGGGATTCCAAGAGACTGCGCTCGGCTGAGGATCCTCTCACCGATCGCAAAGCGTTCCTCCGCAGAGTTTGGAATGCCGTTTTCATCCAGAGTCAGGCCGACGATGGCAGCGCCGTAATGTTTCACCAGCGGCAGTACTGCGGACAGCGAGGACTCCTTTCCGTTGACAGAGTTCACAATCGGTTTGCCGGGATAGATCCGCAGTGCAGCCTCCAAAGCTGCCGGATCCGAGGAATCGAGCTGAAGCGGAAGATCAGTAACTTCCATGATCGCCTGTACCGCCTGCGGCAGCACAGCAGCCTCGTCGATGCCCGGCGTACCGACATTGACATCCAGGATATCAGCGTCCGCGTCAGTCTGTGCAATCGCCTCTCCGCGAAGATAGTCAAAGTCCATGTCAAGCAATGCCTGCTTCATCCGCTTTTTTCCGGTCGGATTGATCCGTTCGCCGATCACACGGGGCATATCAAGCAGCACAGTCCGAATACCGGAGCAGACCGCAGCAGGACGCCGTGTATTCTGCGGTGTCGGGGCGATTTCCTGCAGCACTTTGCGTGTCTCCGCAATAAAAGCAGGGGTCGTTCCGCAGCATCCGCCGAAAATACGGACTCCCGCTTTTGCGAAATCCGGCATAAATGCAGCAAAATCCGCCGGCGTGATATTGTATTCTCCGGTTACAGGATCCGGAAGTCCGGCATTTGCCTTGGCAATCAGCGGTAAAGTTGTCCATTTGGCCATTTCCTGCATCAGCGGCAGAATTTCATTCGGTCCTAAGGAGCAGTTAATTCCAATAGCGGATACGCCGAGTGCCTCCAATGTGATCGCCATTGCAGAGATCGGGCATCCGGTAAAAGTGCGGCCGGTTTCCGTAAATGTCATTGTCACGATGACCGGCAGATCGGTATGCTCCTTTGCAGCCAGCACTGCCGCCTTGGTTTCGAGCAGATCGCTCATGGTTTCGATCACGACAAGGTCGGCGCCGGCCGCTGCACCTGCTTCACAAACGACACGGTATGCCTCATATGCAGCGTCAAAGGTCAGGGAACCGGCAGGCTGAAGAAGCTGTCCGGTCGGGCCGAGGTCCAGCGCTACGCAGACATTCTTTGAAACAGCACACTTTGCCAGCCGGACAGCCGCCTTTGTGCTTTCTGCTGCATCAATACCTGTTCCGGCGAGCTTCAGCGGATTTGCACCGAATGTGTTGGCATATACGACCTGCGAACCCGCTTCCGCATATGCCCGGTGAATCGCAGCAACGCGCTCTGGCTCATCCAGATTCAGACGCTCCGGCAGCTCACCGGGCGCCAGATGCAGCATCGTACCCATGCCGCCGTCCAGAAAAAGGAATTCACCGGATGACAGCAGCTTCCGGAAATCCATACTCTCACTCCTTCAATTTCGTTGTATCTTCCTCACGGAAGTATACACAGCCGTCACGGTTCGGACATTCCCCGCAGGATTTCCCGCAGCAGAACCGCCGCGCATCCTTTACAGGCTGATGCGACAATCCGATCAATGCAGTTACCGATTTCATCGGCAGCAGCGTGTTCTGCGGCGTCACGGTCAGACCGATCTTTCGTGGTGCATCAAGCATCCGGATCAGTTCATGCTGCTGAGCAATCGGAAAATCGCCGTAGCCCGCACTGAATCGTTCTGTAAAGAACGGATAGTCAAGCTCTTTCTTCAACTGCGTTTCTAGCTGATTGCAGACGTGCTCAATCGCCGCGCCTGCAATCGCATCATACATAACCGCACGGGTCATGTCACAGACCTCTGCGCGGCGGATCAGCGCATCGACCGGAGCTGACAGCGTTGCAGCCAGCAAAACTGCCTCTTTACAGCCTGTCAGATGAAGCGCGATATCATTTCCGCCAAGCAGCAGACCGCCGATCCGGACACCGTCCGATGCATGCGCTACAGGAAGCATCCGCCAGACTGTTCTCGGCTGCGCTGCTGAGCAGAGCTGCTTCATACAGTCCTCCAGCACAGCATGCAGTTCCGCGCTGAGCGAGGGCGAACGCAGAAGCATCATGATCTCACTGCGGTCTAGCTCCTCCGGCTTCATTCCGACACCGCCTCGGCAATATACCGTGCCACATCGGGATTATTCATGGTATAAAGGTGAATGCCGTCCGCACCGTTTTTGCGCAGCTCCAGAATCTGCTCGATCGCATATTCCAGTCCCGCTGCCTTTAGCGCAGCCGGGTCATCGGCATAACGTGCCATGAGCTTTGCGAGGCGCTTCGGGATACTCGCTCCGCAGAGGGAAACCATGCGTTCGATGGACTTTTTCGAGGTAACGGGCATGATACCCGCTTCTACCGGAACCGATATTCCGGCGGCAGCAATCTTTTCGCGGAATACATAGAAGTCGCGGTTGGAATAAAATAGCTGCGAAATCAGATGTGATGCACCGGCCTGAACCTTCTCACGCAGATGCAGAATATCTGTATCAAGGTCAGCGGCTTCAGGGTGTCCTTCCGGATAACAGGCCGCTGCTATGTCAAATTCTCCGTGCTGTGAAATAAAAGAGATCAGATCTGCTGCATAGGAAAAATCATGCTTCGGTTCAACCGCCGGATTCCGGTCACCGCGAAGCGCCAGGACATTCTCAATGCCCAGCTCACGGAATGTATGCAGCTTTTCCAGAACGCTCTCCTTCGTTTCATTGATACAGGGCAGGTGCGCGATCGAGGGAATGCCGAGCTGATTCTGAATATACGCACAGATTTCAGCCGTTGAGGCGCCGGGTACAGAGCCGCCTGCACCGTATGTCACACTGATAAAATCCGGATTCAGATTTTTCAGCGTAGCCAGCGTTTCATAGATTTTCCCGATCGGTACATCCGGCTTCGGCGGAAACACCTCAAAGGAGAAAATTTGTCTGTTCTGAAACAGCGATTGTACTTTCATAGATCATCATTCCTTTTCAGTATCTTGTACGGCATTCGGATTATGCCTCAGCCGATCCGCCAGTCGATCGGTGTCATGCCGTTTTCCTGCAAAAACGTGTTTGTCTTTGAGAAATGCCTGCACCCGAAAAATCCGTGGTAGGCCGAAAGCGGGCTTGGGTGCGGACATTGCAGGATCAAGTGACGCCGGTTTGTGATGAGCTTGGCCTTTGCGCGGGCATTACCGCCCCAGAGCAGGAACACCATCGGCTGTTCGCGTTCATTAAGATGCCGGATAATAGCATCCGTCAGCTCCTCCCAGCCCATGCCGTGATGAGAATTCGCCT
>CAMNJD010000092.1 GCA_946540705.1 uncultured Ruminococcus sp.
GAAACGAAAACAGGAGGTGACGAACAGATGCTGAAGCAAAAACGCAGCCGGAATCATTGGCTGAAGAAGCTGGGAGCAGCCGTAATGACATCGCTTCTCATGCTGTCCTTCACGCCTATGACAATTTTAGAGTGCTTTGCTGCGGAGATGCAGGATGAACAGGAAACGCCGTCCCCGCAGCCCGAGGGACTGGAATACCAGACCATCAGCACGCAGCCGGGCGATGATGACACGGAGCTCGTTACCCTCGACGGCCTGATGCCTGTCAATGCAGAGGTGAATGTTCAGACCAGCACAGAGCATGCAGAAGCCAACCTGTTCGCCTACGACATCTCTATCACCGACCGCGAGGGAACCGACTTCCAGCCCGAAAGCAGCGAACCGATCAAGGTCGAGATCACCAACACCGCGATCAGCAGCGTCAACACGGCAAATCAGAAGCCGCGCCTGTGGCATATTGACAACAGCGGCTTCCGCGAGGAGATCAAGAATTTCAAGATCAAGGACGGCACGATCACCTTTGAAGCCTCCGGCTTTTCGGTGTATGAGCTCGACGACGGCACGCCTCCCCTGCGCACCTATGAATTCTGGATGCCGAACAATCCCGACAGCAACACCGACTACCATGAATATTACTTCCCGACCTCCTCTACAAACAGCGACGGAACCTACAAGGAGATCTGGAAGCAGACGATCAAAGGCACGGAAAAGCCGGTTTTCCCGCAGCTTCCCGCCGATTTCAGCAGCCGGTATACATTCATCGGCTGGTTTGAGGGCAGTTCGGCCGGTCCGATGTTTGATTTTAACAATGTACCGGAAGTCACTGAAACCGAAACGGTCAAACTGTACGCAGTGTTCCGCTCCTGCGTATATGCGATCTTCCACGATCAGTACAACGGCAAATCGCGCACTTTCCCGGTCTATGCAACACGCCGCGGCGATCTCGTCAACGGTGTTGCCCAAATCCCATACAGGGATCTGACCGTCACCTATGACGATCAGGAGGCAGACGAAAATCCGAACAATAATCAGCCGCCCGAAATGGCATTCAAGGGCTGGTCCGAAACAGCGATTGAGGACTATTCCGCCGGCGGCACCGCAACAGTGTATGAAACGCCGACACTTTCTCTGACCGAAACAAAGCATTTTTATCCGGTATTCGAGCCGATTCGCTGGCTTCAGTTTGTTTCCGGACAGACCGGAAGCGGCGCGACCTATATCCCCCCGAAATATTTTTCATCGGATAAAGGCTTCTCTTTTTCCGATGAGGACGCAAGCTCCGCACCGGTGCGTGCAGGCTATGTGTTTGACGGCTGGTTTACGGAGGAAACGGGCGGCACGCGGGTCACGGACGCTCAGCAGCAGCTTGTCTCAAACCTGAATACTGACGAGCTGGAGGTTCGCGGCGGCCGGCTCTATCTGAAGGATGATACGCTTCAGTCTACCCTCTATGCACGTTGGGTACCCGGTGATTCTAAATATACCGTGCTGATCTGGCAGCAGAAAGCAACGGATGCACCGAATCTGGCTGATTCTGCAAAAACCTATGACCTCGCAGACAGCGTTCTCGTGGATGCTACAACGGACTCACCGGCTTCTGTTGCTGATAAGTATAAGCAGTTTGCAACAAAGAATAATTCCAATTATGACAGCGATTATGAGGGGTTTCAATACAGCCGGTGCAGCACCGAAACAACAGTTTCTGGTGACGGCAAAACAATTCTGAATGTGTATTATGACAGAATTGTGCACACGTTAACTTTTCGGATCATACCTCCAAACAGCTACAATTATCAAACCATTCACACTTTTACTGCTCTTTATGGAGCTGACATCAAAAACAAATTCCCGATCCCGGGTTATAAAGATTATATCTGGACAGATAGAAGTGAAGACGTATATCAGTATGCTCTGGCGACACTGGAAACAATGCCTAACGCTGATGTAACATTTAATGGTAAAAACAGAACAGCAACAGAAAAGATCTATTATTATGTTGAAATTGATGAGGAGGATGCCGCTGATTATTCAAGGACTTATGTATTCAATCAAAAACTGTACGGACTCCATAAAGCAGTAGATCACGGTTTTTATTTCCTGACCTATGATGAAGAATATCACCCGCTTGAGGGTTATATCCGTGATAAAACTTGGGCAATTCCTTATTTTGGTCAGCCAGGTGTATCATCTTCCGATAACTGGACCAGTATTACTAATTCCAACCGCGCCCCGATCGGAGGACATGATACCGGCCGTACAACAGAGTATAACATCAATTATCTGTTTTATGACCGCGATTCCTTCCAGATTGATTTTGTTAATTCAAAAGACAACAGCATTATCAGTGAGCCCTGGGTCAAGTTCAAGAGAAAGATCGAACAGTCGGTGCCGAATCCTCCCGAAGCAGCCGCAGGCGAACGCTTCACGGGCTGGTATGCCGACGAGGGCTGTACGACCAAGGTTTTCTTCCATGAGCCGACAGAGGCGGAAATTGCTGCAATCACAGACGAACACGGTGTTGTCGCACCCTATCAGGTCTATGAGCGCATGCCTGCCCATAAGCTGCGTATCTACGCAGGCTGGGAGAAAATCTGGTACAAAATCGAGCTCGACCCGAACGGCGGTGTGCTGACCGGCAAACAGTCCACATTCTTCTGGGAGCCCTACGACGGTGACCCGATCGAAGAATACAGTACCGCAACCAGAAACTATGAGGCCGATGTCAACGGCACCTTCTACTATATGCTGCATGACAGAGCCTACTACGGTCTGGGCGATGAGTGGACGGCGGCTGAGGACAATCTGAAAGACCGCGGCGCCTCCTACACGACCGATCCCACAAAAGCGACCAACCCGACCAGATACCGCTATGCACACGGTGCTTACCGCTATCTCGGGTGGTATGAATATGACCCCGAAACCGGCGAGGAATGGCCGTACAATTTCGGCACCCGTGTGACGAAAGACACCTATCTCCGTCTGCACTGGAAGCAGCTCGGCACTTATCATATCAAATATGAACCCGGTGAAGGCACGATCGACACGAATGACCAGAACGAGAATACCTTTATCTACTTTGTCGGAGCCGAGTACTCCGACCATGCGGATGTCGTTGTCTCGCGTGTCGCAAATGCGCCTGCCGGACAGAATTTCGTCGGCTGGCGCATCAAGAATGACCCCTCCGGCAAAATCTATTATCCCGGAGACAGCTTCCGGTTCCGCTCGGATTATGCACAGTCTGTTTCCGAGATCAACCCGACGACCGGCGCTGTTGAAACCCACCGCACGATCATCATGGAAGCTGTCTATGATGAGATCGGCAATGCCGCTATCATCTATGATGCGAACGGCGGAAGAATCAGCAATCAGGAACAGGCGGTATCTCCGGAAAATGCCGGCGGTGCTGTGACAAAGCAATTCAGAGCGGACGACGAAGGCACAAAGTATTCAGCAGAC
>CAMNJD010000093.1 GCA_946540705.1 uncultured Ruminococcus sp.
CATGCCTCCGCCGCGGAAGAACCGGATACACCGGCATCCTCCGGAGAAAGCTCTGACAACGGTAACGAGGACGACGACCTCCCGCGCGGGACCGGTCTGTATCTCGGCGCGGGCGGGCTGATCTCCTCGTTCTATGTTGTGTGTACCGCGGGGAGCGGGAGTATCACGTTTTCCGCACGCACGACCGCGCCGAAGGTCGTGGCGAAGATCGGGCAGACCGACATCTGCATCCAGCGCAGCAGCAACGGTGAAACAGGCTGGACCGACTAACGCACCGTTTCCAATCAGCTCAGCGAGAATGTCACATTTCACTATCTGAGCGCCCGAACAATCACCGTTCCGGGCGGATACTACCGCGTCGTGCTGACGCATTATGCGAAGGAAAAGGGCTGGTTCTTCCCGAAAACACAGTCGGTCGCACAGACCTCCGTGGTCGTGCATGTGAGCTGAAGGGAAGCAGAAAAGGCACCTGCCTTTCCGGGCAAGCGCCTTCCTGTGTGCATGAAGCGGACGCAGCATTTCCGATGCGTTCTCCGTCATTGTCAGCTTCTTTCTGTTCAATATCGGGATTATTTCAGGGATGTCGGCTCAAGAAATTCCTGCATCTGTGCATACGGGTCGCCGTTGTCGAGAAACGCAAAAATATTTGCAGCCGTATTGATGATTCTGTCAACGTATGCACGCGGGCTCTTTTTGAACAGCTTGATGTAGAGAGAAACGGATTCAAAGAAAAAGGTCTCCGCCAGCTCGCGTTTTCCGGTTTTCACATACAGCTTTGCGATCGCATTGCAGTTTCTCGCAAGATCCGTGTCGAATGCACCCGCTTCCTTGTGGGTGACGGATTCATAGGTTTGGATCGCTTTTTTACTGTATTCTTCGGATTCTTCCGGGTCGTCCCACAGATAGAAGTGATATGCCATGCAGCTGTATGTCGCCGCCAGCTCCGTGCGCATGGTCAGCGGGCTGCGGGCTGCCAGCAGCTCTCTAATCTCCGCAGCATGCCGGAAGCATTCCTCTGCCTGCGCTTTTTCACCTGTATGCGAATACAGAATACCGAGCGTGTTATAGCTCTGAGCCAGGAAAGGCTCATATGCCTCGGGGTTTTCTTCCGCGAGCACCTGATACACGCCCAGCGACTTTTTGCACAGTTCTTCCATCTGTGCTTTGTCGATGGGCCGCGTATAAAAGGCGTAGTCCACGCTTTGCGGCGCTTCACGCTCCATGCCGTCATACGCATGGTGCTCCAACTCCCTGCCGATCAACTCAGCCTCTCTGATCAGTTCTGTACCGAACGCACTGTTTCCGTATGCGATCCAACGGTTTCCGAGCTTTTCGCAGATTCGTTTCAGGTAGGCATAATAACCGGAGGGTTCACCTTTTGTCAGATACTGCTTGACCTTCATCGCCTCGATATAATACCGGTCACTGGTCAGATGACTGAATACTGCGATATACAGTCGTGCGGCCTTGTCGCACGCATTCGCCATTGCCGCCCTGTATTTGTTTTCGCCGAATGAGATCAGCTCGCTGTATTTCCGGTATGCATCCATAAACAATTCACCGGATTCCTGATGACGGTTGATCATATAATACAGGTCGCCCAGTTCCACACAGGCATTTGCGATTCTCGAATCGATCGGCTGGATTCCGTCTTCATCAAAAAACCTATAAATGCGAAGCGCCTCCGAATAAAGCGCCTCTGATTCAAAATGGCGATTTACCTTAAACAGCACCTTTGCGAGCCGCACCTTGATATCTGCCGCCCTGAGCCGCTGTTCATCTGTAGCTGCTGGCTCGCACAGACTAAGTGCTTCTCTGAGACTTTTCTCCGCCTCAGCATACTGCATGCAGTGATAATACATCGCGCCGAGATGCTCCGCCAGACGAGACTGTTCGTCCTTTGTCACGCCATCGGGCTGTGAAAGAAACAGCGCACGCAGCTTTTCGCAGAGCTCGATTCCCTTTTTATAGCTTCTCTGCTTGTAAAGGAAAGAAACATATTCCAGGAGAATCGTTTTCGGCATTTCCTGTCTGCTCAGCACCTGCTCCGCTGCAAGTTCATAGGTTTCATGAATCTCCCGCCATTTTCCCTGTGCTTCCAGTGCAAGAATTCTGAGCCGATATTCCTCAATGATGTTATTGCGCGCCATAATGATCTGTTCCTCCATTGCGTCAAGCAATCTGATCTGGGATTCAATTTCATCCGGGTGAAGGATGTCCAGGACGCCCTGATAATCGCCGATATCAAAGCATTTGATTGCTTTGCGGATTCGTTCAGAAGGTGCCGAGGACGAAGCGATGGATGCAATTCTTTCACCGATGTTCAGAATGCCGGCTGTCATTTCCGAAATATCTTCACTGATTCTCTGACGTTCCTTGATTGCCTTCTGATAAGCCCGGAACACTTTGGCGTTGGACTTATCCTCGGAATACTGATGCAGAAGTGCATCGCACTGCTTTTCGATTTCCCGGTATCGCTCTGCCAGCTCCAGATATTCGTCATTCTCCGAAAACAGCGGAATCCTTCCGACAGAAGCGATTTTCTGTCCGTTGGCCTTGATGGCGTCGCCTTCGACGGTCAGGTCTGATCTGATAAAGCCGTGGATTGCCAGCTGTGTGATGATTCCCAGCTTCAGCGAGTCGATGTGGGAATACTCCCGGTGATAATGCAGCATTTCGTCATCAATGATCTTCATGATGCGCTTGACATCATCGGCAAGGGTCTCTCCTTCGGAGAGCGTTTTGAAGTAAACCACGATCTTCGGCTTATTGTGCTTCTGGAATGACTCAAAAGCGACCTGCAGCTCATGCTCGGTCGCAGAGCCTGCCTTATGCCAGAAAAGGACAAAGCAAAGATCCGATTCTCGGATCAGATCATCCAGCGACTTCTGGGTGCCGCCGATGCAGATGGAATGATTCATGCACTCATCTTCACATTTATACAGTCTGATATAGATATCCATTGACTGATAGATGTTATTGATCTGATTGATGAAGTCGCCGACTGCCAGACGGTCATATTCAATATCAGTTATGGATGACGCCAGAAAAAAGGTGATGATCTTCTTCATTTTTTCATACTCCTTTGCAGCTGCCATTCCCGGATGCTCAGCATTCCAAGGAGACCGTGCATGCGAATAGCGCAGTAATGGGACAACCGGACATTCTGCGATGATGCACAGAACAGCTACAGTAACAGTATACACGATTTCAGCGGAAAAGTAAAGAGGAAGAACAGGGAACCGCCCATCGACGACACAGCATGTAAGCAAAAACAGAGCTGCGCAGGCTCCGTTCATTTTCCTTCTGCTCATTTCCCCATCAACTGAATATCACTGAAACAGATTGATGTTCCCCTTTGATCTCACTAAGTCTCCTTCTCCTTTTTTCTATCACTGATGTACAAGAACACCCGGCGCTGCCGGGTGTTCCTCTTATTTTGAAAAGCTGAATGGCAGCCGGCAGCATCGGTTCACCGCACACGTCTGAAGAATTCGGTCAGGATCTCTTTGATGTAGTGATACCGTCTTGCATAGGCATTCTCAACGCGGATCAGCTCGAAGCCGTGCTGCCGGCATATCTCATTCTTTTCGCGGTCGCGCCGCCGGACGGTCTCATCCTCGAAATGCTCCTTGCCGTCCAGCTCGATCGCAAGGATCGGGATCTCCTGCCGGGCGGCATTCCGCTCAAAGACGACAAAATCAAAGCGCCCCGAATAGAACAGCTGACTGTGCGTGATGTTCTCCTGAAAGACCTGCGCG
>CAMNJD010000094.1 GCA_946540705.1 uncultured Ruminococcus sp.
CCCTACGGGGTACTTTCCCCAAGCCCCAATCTTCCCCTTATAGAACGCTGGGGAATTTCGCTCTCTGCGGAGAGCGACGAGGGCTCTCGCTTGCTTCGCTATGAGTTTGCACTGCAAACTCACCTCGACCCGCAAGCCTTTGAAAAGGCTTGAGCGAAACTTTTCATATGGGCAAAATTAAAACTATTTATTTTAACATTATTTTTCCGACCACCTAAAAAAATACATACCCATAATTATGCGGCGTGTTCCTGTTTAGCCTTCCTTTTTTTGGGGATTCGCACCATTCCGAAAGGCCGGGGGGAGCAAATATGATCGAGCATCGGCGTAAACAGGTTCATGATGAGCACAGAGAGCGGTGCGCTTTCCGCATAGCCGCCGTAGTGCCGGATCAGGTAGGTGAGTCCGCCGCAGCACAGACCGAACAGTACCTTTCCGCCTTTGGTCACAGGCGTGGTGCTGTAATCACATGCCGCAAAGACCGCACACAGGAGGAGCGAACCGGACAAAAGCTGCGAAGGCACGTCATAGCCGCCGATGAATGTCAGGGCTGCAAAGCTGCCAAGGTACGCGACCGGTGCAGCAGGGGAGATAATCTGCGCAATGCAGAGGAATAAACCGCCGAGCAGAAGTCCGAGCGCGCAGGTTTCACCGATGCCGCCGGCCGTATTTCCGAGAAACAGGTCCCAGAGCGGCGCATGTTCGTCCGGCAGCATTTCGACCGTTCCGGTCACAGTTGTTCCGCCGGGTGTTGTCCAGGTAAACATTTCCTGCATGAACACCAGCATCAGCAGCATGCGTGCCGTGAGCGCAGGATTTGCAAAGTTCCGGCCGATGCCGCCGAAAAGCTGCTTGACAATGATGATCGCGAACATGGAGCCGGCTGCCGCCCATTTGACCGGAAATTCCGGCGGGAGCATCATGCCGAGCATCAGTCCGGTGACTGCTGCACTGAAATCAAAAACCGTCTGCGGTCTGCGGGTCACGATCCGGATAAATGCCTCGGAGAGCATCGCAACGCCGGTCGTCACACCGAGCAGGATTACGGCTTTGAGTCCGTAATTCAGGCAGCCTGTCAGAACCGACGGCATCAGCGCGAGAATGACACAAAGCATGATTTTCGATGTACTGCTTTTGCCGTACAGAAAGGGTGCGGAATGGGATTCGAGCTTTTTCATTCGGCATCTCCTTTCCGGTTCTCCGGGAGAATCGCTTTTGCCATTCGGTTCGTTTCAGCGAGCGGCCGGTGCGCGGGACAGACATAGTTACAGCAGCCGCAGTTCATGCAGAGTGTCACGCGGTATTTCCGCAGCATGTCAAGATCCTGACGGATATACGCTTCTTCCAGCTTCAGCGGCATCAGGTTCATCGGGCAGGCGCGCATGCATGCACCGCAGCGAATACACGCTGAACGTTCAGGGATCTTCAGCTTCCGCATGGCGATCAGACCGTTTTGCTGCCGCATGATCGGATAATCCAGATCATTCAGACATTCGCCCATCATCATACCGCCGCTTACAAGCACCTTCATACCCTCCAGGTCACATCCGGCATATTCCAGTACATCCATGACCGGCGTGCCAATCGGGACAGCAATATTTGCAGGGTGCCTGACCGCGTTTCCGCTGACGGTCACAACACGCTCGATCAGCGGGATGCCGGTCTGACTGTACTGGTACAGAAATGCACAGGTCGCGGCATTCAGCACCAGAACCTTCTGGTCTGCGGCAGTCTGATTTTCTTCGATGATCCGGCCGCAGGTATGAAAAACAAGCACCTTTTCAGCCCCCTGCGGATAGATCGCCGGAAGCGGGTACAGCCTGATATTGTCATGCCCCTCACAGGCATCTGCCATCGCTTTCAGGGCTGTGAGCTTATCCTGCATAATCCCGATCCGGGCTTCCCTGATGTTCAGGAGCCGAAGGATCATTGCGGCGCCCTCGACAACATCCTGCGGAGATTCTGACATCAGACGGCTGTCTGCCGTCAGTGCAGGGTCGCATTCCGCGCCGTTGACGATCAGCAGATCGAACTGCTCACAGGCAGCGAGCTTTCGGTGTGTCGGTATACCGGCGCCGCTCAGACCGACACAGCCTGACAGCCGTGCCGCTTCGATCAAAGCCTCCCGGGACGCAAGCTCCGGAGGACGGCAGTCCGGACAAAGCACCTGCTCCCGTTCTGCACGGATTTCCACACAGGGAACGGTGTGCCCGTCAGTCAGTGTGATCTCCGAGACAGCAGTGACCTCACCGGAAACGCTGGCATGGATCGGCGCAGCTTCCGGTGATTCGGCTGTTCCGATGCACTGTCCGACTGTGACGAAGTCACCGGCCTGTACAGCCGGGACGCAGGGCACACCGCAGTGCATCAGCATCGGCAATCGTACCCGCCGCGGAAGCGGCAGGGGTTCGATCGGTTTTGTTTCCGTTTTTTTCCGGAACGGCAGCTTGATGCCGCTCAGTCGTTTCATTTGGATGAATTACCTTTCTGTTGTTGGTTTATTCGGATGCATCGGCTGCTTTTTCTGCGGCAGCCATTGCACTTTTTCACGATCTGTGATATAATAGGGTCACGGCCTGTGCTGTGTCTGAAGCTCATCTCTGGTCTTTTCGATGCTGTCCTCGCTGATCTTGATGAGATTCAGCAGGGAGGAGGCGTATTCCGAGAAGTCCTTGGAAAGCGTTGCAGTCGTGACATACAGTGTTTCTGCATCCTCAACGGCATCGTTCGTCCCGAGCGCTATGCCGCTGGACGCAGCTTTGATGTTGGACTCGTTCAGGCTGATGATCGCATTGGAGCTGTCATTTGCGACGACCTTCGGAACGCGGAACAGCTTTTGGTCATTGTGCGGACAGGCATTGTAGATGATGCGGAACAGCTTGTACACCGACAGCATCAGATACGATGATACCTCACGGATCAGCGTGACCGAATTCGCACGCTGTGAGAATGAGAACAGCAGACTGATCGAATTGTTGATGATCTTCCGGTAGAAGCGGATCGCCTCATTCGACGGCATCTCGTTGTTTCCGTCATCATCCGGTATTTCCTCCAGTGTCAGCGTTTTTCCGCCGGGCTCCGGCGTTCTGCCGAGCAGGTAGTCGCAGGAGACATTGTAATAGTCTGCAATCCTGACCAGAAAATCCAGTCCGCATTCACGAATGCCTTTCTCGTAGTGAGAAAGAAGCGCTTGGGAAATACCCAGATCGGTTGCTGCTTTTTTCTGGCTGATCTTGCGTTCCTTTCGCTGAAGCGTAATAATACGCGGAAAATCATCATTCATTTCTCAATTACTCCCCTCATGTTTTGTCGGACTGATCCCACTCAATTATATAACAAATAGTATAATTTGTAAAGGGAAATCCGTCAAAAATGTTTCACAAAAATGGTTCGCTGTTTTTGTACAAATCGACAAATTCCGGGAAAATATAACAGAAAGGATATCATCCATATGAAAAATTATCATATCTCGCTTATCCGGCACGGCAGAACAGATGCAAATGATCAGGGCATCTACATCGGCACAACAGACCTCCCGCTGAATGATGCAGGCCGGAACGAGCTCTATGACAAGCTGGACCGGTTTGTGTACCCGCGTGTGGAACGGGTCTACACAAGT
>CAMNJD010000095.1 GCA_946540705.1 uncultured Ruminococcus sp.
GATCGTTGGGACATCAATATTATATCAGCTTTTTATGCCGGGCGCAAGACGTTCGTGTGCCGTTTGTGCCAAAGATGCACTGTTCATGCCAAACCTTTGAAAATCTATTGACTTGCAAGTGAAAATGATGTATAAAGAAGATAGACCATGGTCATACATTTGACGGCAATAAAAAGAGGAGGGATGAATATGAAACGATTACAAAAAATGGTTGGAGTGATTGGGGCTGTAATCTATGTAACCGGTTCTTCACTCTCAGTATGTGCGTGCGATCTGTCAGCAGAAGAGTTGTTTGAAAAATACAGTTTTACATATCAGATTATGCGGAGCGATTCAACTGATGCATTCCGCGCTGTACTTACGGATTATGCCGATGAGGAATTTATCCTATATGATTCGGAAGGAAATATCATTGATGCACCAAGTGCCTCTTATGCAGCATATTCGGATAATGCATACCGGTGCATTTCGGCAGAAGATCCGGCTCATCCGATTTATAACTGTGACTATGAAAACGGCTTCTACTATTCCATTCTGGAAGACGGAACTGCTGCTGTCGCCGGTGTAAACTATGATTATTTCAATGAGGAATCTCCCTTTGAGATAACCATTCCGGAAAAGCTCGGAAACACTGCCGTTGTTCGGATTGAGCCATTCGCTTTTTCTTTAGGGTACAGTTTTCTGCCCCAACTGAACAGCATTCATATCCCAGACACTGTGGAACAAATTTGCAACAGTTCATTCTACTGTGCATTTGCTCCGGACTCCGAGAACTGCTGTATCAATATTCCTGCACAGGTTCAGTATATCGGATGTAATGCGTATGGAGGCATTGCTGATGCACTTGGCGATGTCATTCGGCTCCCGGAAAGCACCGAATTTGTGAATAACTATGCGTTTGGTAAAAATCATCAGCCGATTGAAATGCCTAAATCCTTAGTATTTACCGGATATACCCTGATCAATGGTTCGCATCGGGTGATTACCGCGCAGCCATTTGTAACCGATAAAGAAATCAACGCATCGTATACAAATGGTGCGTATAAAATTGTTACACTATATGATGCACTGCAATATAAGCTCCTCCAAAAAGCTGAGACCGAAACTCATTCGGTATTCACCGGCGACCTCGATGAGAACGGCGAAGTCAATGTCATGGACAGCGTCATGCTGGCGCGGCTGGTAGGCGATGACCCGGAACTTGAAATCAGTGACACCGGAAAAGCAAATGCTGACTTCAATGCAGACGGCGCTGTTGATCCGAACGACCTCTCTGATCTTCTGAAGTATCTTGCTAAATTTTAACTTCATACCATACCGCAATACATACAGGCTCCCGCGTCTATGAAAGGCGCGGGAGCCTGTAGTGATATCTGAAACAAATCACTTACATCCGTCATGACAAGAGGAACAACTGACATTTCTGCTCAAACAGCACAGCAGCATTGGCGGAGCCTGAGTTTAGGCGAAATTCTTGCTGTGCAGAATCAATGCTCACAGGATCCCGTGAACGGCTTTGTACATGTGCTGACGACGTACCTGTTCCTTATTCCGAAATATCACAGCAAATTGATATTTGATACTTGATATTTCTCTGATACTATGATATAATATGAATAGCTGAAACAGCTAAGCAAAACCTCTTTTGAAGCTGGCGACTCTGTGACAACATTTTGACAACAAAAAAGCAGATAGCCGGATTCATCTTGAATAATGCATCCAATAGATTCATTTCAGCGCGTTATAAATAACGGAAATAAGTTATTAAACACTTGAAAGAATCGAAATACAAGCCGTGACGGTGGTTAGGATGATTGTTTCCTGATTACTGTTGCGGCTTTTTGTAATTATGCTTTCGGATGAAAACACGATTTATCATTCAAAGCTGGTTGAAATTCTGTCTAAAATATGGTATAATAAAAAGAAAAACGTCGAGGAGGGATGAACCGTGTCGCCGGAAGAAAAAGCAAGACAAATCATAGATGAAAAGCTCAGACAAGCCGGCTGGGTGATTCAGGATACCAAGCAAATGAATATCTCTGCATCGCTCGGTGTAGCAGTACGGGAATTCCCGACCAGCACCGGCGAGGTTGATTATGCCCTTTTCGTAAACGGTTTACCTGTCGGCGTGATTGAGGCGAAACGTGAGGAAAAGGGTGAAGATATTACCTCGGTTGAACAGCAGTCTGCCCGCTATGCCAACAGCACACTGAAATGGATCACCGGAAACTACCGGATCCGGTTTGCATACGAATCAACTGGAAGACTGACGCGGTTTACGGATTACGATGATATCAAGTATCGCTCGCGGGATGTCTTTTCTTTCCACAGACCTGAAACACTACAGCGGCTGATGCAGGAAAAGAATACGATTCGGAACAATCTCAAGCAGCCCATTCCGTTTGATACGACCGGATTCCGTGCCTGTCAGATTCGTGCGATCGAGAATCTGGACAAGTCTTTTGCAGAAAACAAGTCCCGTGCTTTGATTCAGATGGCAACCGGTGCAGGCAAAACTTTTACCGCAATCACAGCCGCATACCGACTGCTCAAATACGGCAACATGAACCGCATCCTGTTTCTGGTGGACACCAAAAGTCTGGGTGAACAGGCAG
>CAMNJD010000096.1 GCA_946540705.1 uncultured Ruminococcus sp.
TTTCGGGCTCGTCGTCCATGCCGAACAGCCGAAGCTGCTCTGTCGCAGGGGGTACAGAAAAACCGCCAGCCGATTCGGTTGACGGTTTCTCTGTATTCTGCTTTACGGTCTCGTCACCGGCACCAGCACGCGCTCCCGCATCACTGCGCCGTCCGTGTAAAACTGTCTCGTCCGCTCCCACTGGAGATTCTCCTCGTATGTCCCGTTCGGGCGCGGGTACATCTGCTCGTACTGCCTGTCCAGAATCAGCCGGTACGCCCAAGCGCTCCGGTCCACCGACCGCGCCGTCGTCAGGAAGATGTGCTGCATCCGCATCACTTCCACCAGTTCCGGGTGATTCGACTCCATGAAGTGCATCCACGCCGTCCCGTAGCTCCCGATCGGCTCCTGCTCCGTTGACGGCTCCGTCTCGACCTGCAGCTCGTAAGTTCCGTTCATCGGGTTGAAACGGTACCACATCGGAATCCCGTTCACCTTCTTCTGTCTGAACTCCGGAAACCACATCGTCTTCGAGCCGTTCCGGATCTCCTGCGTCACCGTCCAGCCGATCTGACCTTCCCGCTTCTCCGCTTTCGCCGCGGTCAGGTGATTCGTCAGCTGATCTGCCGGAATCTGCGGCATTTCCGCGTCCGTCAGATTCATCTTCTGTTCTTCGCTGAGATTCAGCCACTCTTCGTAATTCAGCATTTTTCGCCTCCTGTTCTGCAAGCATCGCCTGCACACTCGTTTCGGTTACGATCCGTTCAATCTGCCGCAGCACGTCCCGTGCCGCCTTTCCCGCGATTGCCAGAAACATCATGCGCTGTTCGGTCGTTTTCAGCGACCTGAACGCGGTGTTGTCTGCCTGTACGCGGAAATTGCCGCCGTTGACGGAGAGACGCCCTGCGATGATCTGCGCCACAGAGCCGACCATCGACTGCTGAAACGCCTGATGATTCTGCGGCGGGACATTCAGCATCTGCATCGCTTTCACGATCTGTTCCGCATCAATGGATTTGGCGACCAGACCGTCGATCAGCTTGGTGTCCTGCGGGATTCCCATGCGCTCCTTGACTTTCACAAGATTCTGATTCGTCACCGCCCAGATCACCGGCGGCGCTTCCTCCTCGCACTGCGAGAAGTCGAACATTTCGATCGTTTTGCCGTGTTCGTCAAAGAACCGGATTGCTTCGCTTCCGAGCGTAACGGAAAAGCCGGCTTTTTCCCATTGCGCCGCGGTTGCGATGAAGGCTGCATCGGGCTTCTGCGTGAAAAACTCCAGCGCGACCGATGCCGGGTGCTTGAACACGCGCCCCTGGAACCGCAGGAAATCGGTCAGCAGAGCCGCGTTTTCAGCCATCTGCCGGAGTTTTTTCGCTCCGGCATCGCTGTACCCGCCAAGCGGGGTGAGGTGATTGGTATTTGCCATTCTTCCCTGTCCTCCATTACAGTTTAGCACTTTAACGCATAGAAGTCAAGACTTTTGAGGTGAAATCTGCAATTTTCGCAAACTTCGTTTGATTGCCTAAAAACTGGCAGTTGTCCTTGTGCAGATTGCCGGGCGGACTTCTGCCAATTTCGGTCATCGGCAGCACAAACATGATGCAGAACGCCGACACCGATGCGAGAAACAGTGCGCCGTAGAAAAACAGAATGTGTTTGGTGTGCTTGTCCATTGGGAGCTCCTTTCCGGTACAGACTGAAAAGAGAAAGCCGCCCGTGCCTGACCGCACCGTCACGCATCGCTGTGATTTGTTGATATACGCGCGGTAAATAATCATGTCGGAACGGATATATATTGAACTTTCTTTTTCAGTCTGTATGTAGAATTGGGTACAGAATATTGAGGTGCATATCAGGGACTACCCCGAACAAAAGAAAAATGCGGCGATAGAGCGAGCCGTGCCTGTTCATCACCAGAGCTGCATGAATCCGACGTCGGTGCTGTCGCTTGCAAAGACATTTTCCCGCGAATGTGCCCGGTCTCAAACCGCACAATCGCGTAGTGATTATCCACGAATACGCGCCGATTCTCACGCGATCTGCGCCGCATTCGGACAACCAGCCCGGCACTGACCAGTTCTCCGATGATCTGCACAACCGATTCACGTTTCATCCCGATTTGCGCGGCGATATCGTTATAGCTGTTCCAGCAGTCATGAAGCACCGTGCTGAATGACTTGCAGAGAAAGAGATACACAAGCATTTGCCGCGGTGAAAGCATACCGAATACGCGGCGGTCAACCGTGAAATACCCCTTGTCTGTCTGCTGTACCGTGACGGCATAGCTGTATGTGCCGCGCTGACCGTTCGCTTTAATGCTGCGCTCCAAATGCTCGACCAGCCCCTTTTGCCGGAGCCGGTCGATCGTTCTGGAGACAGTGACGGGAGACTTCAAGCCGCAGTTTGCTGCGACCGTGCGCTGCTTTACGGTAATGACTGCGCTGCCTGTGATCGTATGCCCGTTTCCGGGAAGGCTGCACAGATAGGCATAAACCGCAATTTCCTGCGCGTCCAGCCCCAGCGCGAAGATGCAATTGCTTAAACGAAACATATTCACTGCACACCTCTCCATTTCGTATGTTATTGCTATTCATCTGCATATTTGCTGCCTGACAATACACACAGAAACTTAAAATTAGATTTATTGGTTGTCCGTTTTGTATATCCCGACAAACAGGCTATTGTTTGGGGTTTGAATCAGTAATTGCTTTTTCAATAGCGCTGTGCTATAATTACATTAGATACAACTACATGCCATGCGGAAAATGAATAATCAGAACACGCGAGCGGATATGCTGGAATATACATTTTCATACAATGGACACGCCGTTTTATTGTGAGTTCCTACAAACTTTGGGCGCATCAGAAAGAAATCTCCTCTTTTCAGCCATGAATATATAGGGGGATGAGATCGCCCAGCGCATGAGAGTGAAGCGCAAACCCCGACGACGTGAAAGGATGATGCCTATGACCCCGATGAAATGGATTCTCCTCGTTCCGAATCTGCCGCAAAGCCGCTGTACTGGCTGTTGTGTCAATAACGAGGATTTTTCAGTTTGCTGATTTACCTGTTGTTATTCTGACCAGAATAGGAGGATTGAATATGTTCAAGAAAATGCTTGCTTCCCTGATTTCAGCCGCTGTACTCGCACTGTCTAGTTCTATGCTGCCGACAGACGCGCTGAACACACAGCCGCAGGAGATGACTGAGAGCGAGGCGCTTGCCCAAGTCTGTGCAGAGCTTGGAATCACAGACTTTGACGCATATGTAGCTGAACTTGCCGCACGTATGCAGAGCGGAGCAGACGGCGACAGCACTAGAGACACTTGCCCTTTTGACCCTGCTTACTACATTGACATCTATACTGGCGGCAGCTCAAACGGACGGATTGATGCTATGGATGCAAATTATCTGCTGCAGTTTCTTACCGGACAAGTAAACTACCCCTATGTTTACAATGATCTTGATCCGACACATGATTATATTATTGACCGTTCCGACGTACAGGCTCTGCTGGATTGCTTTTCAATGGTTTGGATTATGGAAGTATATCCTGATTTTGTTCCTGGAACACACGGGGTGACGAACACAACCTATCCGGCATCTAGCAGAACATACGAAAGATACAGTGCACAAACAGGCTCTTTGCTTGGCACATATATGCTTACGCCACCCACGATTTCCGCGACGTCAATGAATTTGAATGTGCCAAATTCAAACCTTCCGGACAGAGGAATCATTGGGACAGATGACCGATATCTGGATTACTCTAAGAATGGCGTTGCAAAACTGCTATATGATTCAAACAATGATGGCGTCATGGATGGCTATGTTGGCACTGGTTTTGTTGTGGACGACCATGTGGTCGCAACAGCTGCTCATGTGATTAAGAGTACAAACGGGAAAAAAATAAAGAAAATTCGTCTGTTTAACAGCAACGGTACAATTGCGGCAGAAGCAACGGCTGTTGAGTATCATGTTTCATCTGCATATAGCATTTATAATGCTTCGTACAGTGTTTACGATTATGCTTTGATAACTGTCAGCGAAGATCTGAGTACATATTGTTGCTTTGACTGTGGGATGATTCTGAACAACGGTCTTTTGAATAACACAACCCAAATTTCCGTGACAGGTTTTCCAACACAAGCAGACACCGATGGAGACGGTGTTTTGGAGACTGTAAACACACTCACACAGAATAACGAATATACTGCAATCGGCTTTGCAACGAATTATTTTAGCGGCACAAATGACGCCATCGTCAATTTCTCTCACACTGCCGATACATCCGGCAATGACAGCGGCTCACCGATCTACCATTCGTCAACATTCGGCAGTCAGTCATTTTCTACCGTGCTTGGCGTTCATAACGGCAGCATTCATTATAACTATGTTTATATGAATCAGAATTACGGTGCCAGAATGAAGCCGGAGCTGTTCCGATTTTATTTTAATAATCCGAATCTGAACTGGACACTTTCGTGAGGTGATCAAAATGAAAACACG
>CAMNJD010000097.1 GCA_946540705.1 uncultured Ruminococcus sp.
GGGTGCATGTCAAAGAGATTCGGGTTTGTGGAGTGCTGCATCAGCTTGGTCAGCATTTCCAGCAGTTTTTCCGATTCATACAGCCGTGCGTACATATTGGCGATCCATGCGCAGCTCCATCCGGTATGGCCGCCGCCGTACATCAGCCGCCGCCGGATCGTTGCGGAAGCAGCTTTCGCGAGATCCGGTGTGGTGCGCGGCGAGATCTGATGTGCCGGATGCAGCGCAAAGAGCTGGGAAATATGCCTGTGACCGGGATCAGGTTCCTCATAGTCCGCTGCCCATTCCATGATCTGTCCGTGCCTGCCGATTTGTGGCTTGGGAATGCGGGCAAGCTGTTCGCGGACGGTGTCTGTCAGCATATGGTGCATGCCGAGTACACGGTCTGCCTCGATCACATCATGGTATAGCTGTGTGATAATCTCACTGTCCATCGCCGCACCCTCACAAAGACAGCCTTTCTCACCGTTCGGGAGCTGATAGGTGTTTTCAGGAGAAACGCTCGGACATGCAACGAGCTTTCCTGCCGCATTTTCTGTGAGATATCCGGCGAAGAACTGTGCAGCACCGTGCAGAATATGGAGATACCGCCGGAGAAACGTCTTGTCCTGCGTGAACCGGTAATGCTCCATGATATGAAGCGCCAGCCATGCGCCGCCGGTCGGCCAGATTGTTGCGGGCATCCAGAGATCCTGCGGAGCGGTATCGCCCCATAGATCTGTATTATGATGACAGCAGAAGCCGTCCTGCCCATACATTTCCTTTGCGGTTTCTGCACCGTTCTCTGCGACCCGTTCCAGCAGTACAAACAGCGGCAGGTGGCATTCCGGGAGATTGCAGGATTCCGCCGGCCAATAGTTCATCTGCGTGTTAATATTGATTGTAAAGCGGCAGCCCCATGCAGGCCACATATCTTTGTTCCAGATTCCCTGGAGATTCATTGGAAGCGAGCCCTCGCGGCTGCCTGAAATCATCAGATACCGCCCGTAATCAAAGTATAATGTCAGCAGTGCATTCCGGTTCGTAAAATCGCCGGACTTAATCTGCTCCAACAGCCGGTCGGTCGGCAGATCCTCCGGCAATTCGCCGGGAAGCGTGACGGATGTACGGGCAAACAATGCCTGATAATCTGCAAAATGCGCACGGAGCAGTTCCTGCCATGACTGCCTGAGTGCTTTGGATGCTGTACATCTTGCAAGCTGCATGCGGTTTGCGGTTGGGTGATAATAGCTCGTATAGGCGGCAAAAGCAAAGGTCACATCTGTGCATTGCACAGCACGGAGCGAGTTGCCCTGACCGATGACGGTACCGCTTTGCGAGACACCGTGCAGCGCACAGGAAAAATGAATGCCGTCCTTCGTTCCGGAGCCCCCGTCATATTCAAGCATTATGAGGCCGTCCTTGTTTATGATGCGGTTATTGTCATAGTAATCGTCGCGGCCGTCGATCGAGGCTGTCAGCGTGATCGGGATTTCAGAAGTAAAGCGCAAAAGGAGGCAGTCTGCCGGGGCGGAGGCAATGACCGTTCTTCGGTACAACCTGCCGTCAATACGGAAAGAAACGCCGTAAACGCCTTGGGTCAGGTCGAGCTCCCGCTTGTAATCCGTGATTTCACCCTCGGGCAGTTCCAGCCTGATGCTGAGATCTCCCAGCGGCATATAATGCCGCATATTCGGCGGACAGCCCTGCATTTTCTCAAAAGCGAGCTTTTCCGCCTGTGCGATTTTTCCTTCGCGGATCAGGCCGCGGATCGCCTGAAAACCCGCATAGGCATCCGGATTGATCCGGCTGCGCGGACCGCCTGACCAGACTGAATCCTCGTTGAGATGCATGAATTCACATTCCGGTTTGCCGTAGAGCATCGCTCCGAATCGGCCGGCGCCAACCGGCAATGCCTCCTCAAAGGCGGCAGCGGGCTGCCGGTACCAGAGTTTTGCCATGTGCAGAATTCCTCCTTATCAGGCGGCCGGCTGTGCCGCGATCATTTCAGCGATGACCTGTTCAGCATCCTCAAGCTGCGTATCTGTCTCTGCATCCTCTGCAAGCTCGGAGATCACATCCGGCTTAAGTCCGACACCGTGATAGCAGGGGGTTTTTCCGGTTGCATAGGTCGCAGTCGTCAGTGTTACACCGCCGTTTGTGAGCTCAAAGGTCGTCTGCATGATACCCTTGCCGTATGTCTGTACACCGACCAGCTTTGCGCCGCCGTAGTCGCGCATGACACAGGCAAACAGTTCCGCAGCGCTGGCGCTGTTTCCGTTGACGAGTACAACATATGGCATAGGACTCTCATTCTTGTCGGATTTTAAGATTGTGGATGCATCGCCGCTCCTGTCATATGCAAATGCAAGGTCGCCCTCGGGAAGAATCGGATCAACGATTTTTTCCAGCGCATTGAGCAATCCGCCGCCGTTGTCGCGGACATCAAAAATAAATCCGACTGCGCCCTGCTTCAGAAGTTCCTGTCTTGCATTTTCAAACTGTTCAACGGTTACAGTCCGGAATTTTTCAATGCGGATATAGCCGACATTGTGATCCAGCATTTCAGAGGATACTGTGATCTGGTCAATCTGTGCGCGTGCGACGGAGATATCCTCCTCTTTTCCGGTCGCGCCCCTGCGAATGCGCAGATTCACATTCGTATTGACTTCTCCTGCAACCGCCTCGATCGCTTCACGGTAGTGTTCAGAAGCATCTATTCCCTCAACCGAAATCAGGAAATCGCCGATTTCGATGCCTGCTTTCTGTGCGGATCCGCCGTCTGTCACGTCAATGATCTCAACGGTACCGTCCTCATTCTGCCGGACAGTGATACCGATGCCGGTGTAAATTCCGGCATTGTTGTCCTGATACTTTTCCATCTCCCGGTCGCTTCGATAGACGCTGTACTGATCACCGAGGCCGGCGACATAGCCGGCAAGCATCATATCAGTAACATCCTCCTCCGGGATATCATTTGTATAGAACTCCTCATGCACCGTCTGATCGAGTTCATTCAGCCGGTCAAATTTATCACCGAGGCGCTCAATCTGAGCGATTTCCCGATTAAAGATCACGCGGCTGAATGAGAGTGTCAGGGCAAATGTCACGGCGGCAGTCAGAGCCATAAGGCTGACCGCAAGGCCGAGACTGATCTTTTTTTTCAATGAAACACACCTGCCTTTATTCACGCAGAAACGCCGGAAAACGGCAAGAGACTTTTTTGTCTCCTGCCGTTGCTCCGGCCTGGTTATGTATGCTTAGTAGAGATAAGGAGCAGGGTTGACGTAGTTCCCGTTCAGGATAACGCCCAGATGCAGATGCGGTCCGGTCGAGTTGCCGGTCGATCCGACATTACCGATCTTCTGACCGAGCTGAACCTTCTGTCCTTGTGAAACATTGATCGCGCTCAGATGCGCATAAAGTGTGACAAGGCCGTTGCCGTGGTCGATCTGAATATAGTTGCCGAAGCCCCAGTTCCAGCCGTAGGCCGCTGTGATAACAGTACCCGGTGCGCAGGGATAGACATTCGCACCGTTTATCGCTCTGGAATAGCTGATGATATCCATGCCCTTATGGATCTTTCCCCAGCGCGGTCCGAACGGGCTGCTGATGTCATAATATCCGGGAACCGGCCATGCAAAGGTGCCTCCGCGGTAATCCACACTGCCGCTCGAAGGTGCCGCAGTTGTTGTTGCCTTTGTCGTTGCTTTTGTGGTTGCGGCGGTTGTCGGCGCGGTGGTAACGGTGGTAACGGTGGTTGCAGATGTCGCAGGCTTCGCTGTTGTCGTGGTAGCAGCAGTGGTCGCCTTGGTTGTTGCTTTTGTTGTTGCCTTTGTTGTCGCAGCGGTTGTAGCGGGCTTTGCAGTTGTCACAACAGGTTTTGCTGTTGTGGTCGCTTTGGTCGTTGCTTTTGTTGTCGCAGCGGTGGTCTTTTTGGTCGTTGTGGCGGTAGTTACTTTTTTGGTTGTGGTGACGGTTGTGGTAGTCTTTTTGGCCTCCTCTGCAGCTCGGCGGGCTTCTTCCTCTTGCTTTCTGCGTGCTTCCTCTTCGGCAGCCTTTTTGGCAGCTTCCTCAGCGGCCTTTTTTGCCGCCTCAAGAATGATCTGTTCGCCCTCCTCCCGGAGTGCATCCAGCTCATCTTCAGAGAGGGAGAGGCTCTCGTTCATCTGTGACCGCTCCTGCATGAGCATCTGTTTTTCCAGGTCTGTATTGGCGACAACATCATCCAGCTCCTTGCGGGAATCAGAGAATTCACTCCGGAGGGATTCCAGTTCGGTTTGCTTGATGTTCAGTGCCTGGAGACTTGCGGTCTTATCCTGCTGGAGCTTTGTCAGCTTGTCGATATCACGGCGCAGTCCGTCGATCAGTTCATCGTCATGCTTGGAGATTCGCTTGATCATCTCATATTTCGAGAGTACATCGTAGAAATCGGTCGCTCCGACGAGTGCAGAAAGCATACTGTCATTGCCGTAGATATACAGCGTGCGGATCCGCTGCTTGAACAGCTCAGTGCCTTCATCGACAGCAGCCTGCTGTTCAATGATTTCCTGATCAAGCTCCGCGATCTCATCCTGTTTTTCGAGGATCTCGATATTGACGTTCTGAATCTGCGTGTCGATGAGAAACATTTTTCCGTTAATCAGGTCAATTTCTTCCAGAAGGGTCTGCTGATATGCTTCCTTCTGGTGGATGTCGTTTTGAAGCTGCTCAAGCTCCTCCTTTTTCTTGTCAATCTCAGCCTGTTTTTCTTTTTTCTCGGCTTCGATCTCCGCGATCGTTTTTGCTTCTGCGGTGATTTCCGGCTGCTGCTCTGCGCGGTAAACGATCGAGCCGGCTGTGATGCAGACTGCTGCGAGTACGGAGAATAATCGGGTTGCCTGTTTGTTCATATCAACCATCCTTTTGATTTGATTCGCTGCTTACATATTGGCTGCACGGTATTTCAGATGTACACGGGTCGAGAGCACGGAGCCGATCGCACCGATCAGCGCTCCGGCTGCTACATAAGAGACTGCGACCGGAAGTGCGATTCTGCTGTAAGGAATCACATTTCCGAAGCCGATCGAGCTCAGAACATCGAATTTTCCGAGCAGCTCTACAAGGCTGTTATAAGAGAACCATGTCAGAAGCATTGCGAATGCACCGGCCAGGAAGCCGTTTATCATACCTTCGATAAAGAACGGAAAGCGGATAAAGGCCTTTGTCGCGCCGACGCTCTGCATG
>CAMNJD010000098.1 GCA_946540705.1 uncultured Ruminococcus sp.
CCTTGGCAAATCGCAGGGCGATTTGCAGACAATCTAACAAATCCAAACCACCCTTTTTGTTACAGAAACCACCTAAAATGTTATTAGCCCTTTTATATTTGGGAGCGGCAGACGGAAAAATCGGCAGATATTGTAAAAAACACCCGTATGCTCTTGCAAAATGGCAGAAAACAGAGTATAATGGTAGCAGTATTTGAATCGTAAAGGAGAAGTGACATGGCACCGAATGGCGCGCAGGCACCTGCCGCTGCACCGGAAATCCGCGGCCTGTCCGCAGGTGAGGTCGAATCGCAGATCGCAAAGGGGCTCGCAAATACCCCGGTTGAACCGCCCTCCAAATCCGTCGGACAGATCATTTTTACGAACGTATTTACATATTTCAACCTGATTTTTGCGATTCTCGCTGCATTGCTGCTCTTTGCGGGACTGTACAAGGATATTTCCTTTCTGCCGCTGATCATCGGCAATACGGTCATCGGCATTGTGCAGGAGCTGCGCGCAAAGCGTCTGCTCGACCATCTGTCCGTGCTGAATTCCCCGACTGCCAAGGTCATCCGTGACGGCACAGAGCAGCGGATCGCGTCTGAGCAGCTCGTGCAGAATGACATCGTGGTCTTCAAGGCAGGCGATCAGATCCCCGCAGACGCAGAGGTCATCTCCGGCAAGGCATCGGTCAACGAATCGCTGCTGACCGGCGAGGCGGATGAGATCATCAAGGAGCCCGGCGCCGAGCTGATGAGCGGCAGCTTTGTCGTCTCCGGCTCCTGCTGCGCAAGACTGACCCGTGTCGGCGCGGAATCATACATCTCCAAGCTCACGCTTCAGGCGAAGGCCAAAAAGAGCGGCGAGGAATCGGAAATGATCCGCTCGCTGAACTGGCTCGTCCGGATTGCCGGCATCATTATCATCCCGCTGGGCATCCTGATGTTCCGGCAGAGCTACTTTGTGCAGCATCTGGGCTATGCACAGAGCGTCAAGACGACCGTTGCTTCCGTCATCGGCATGATCCCGGAGGGGCTGTTCCTGCTGTGCAGCGTCACGCTGGCGCTCAGCGCAATGCGCCTTGCAAAGCAGAAGGTTCTCGTCCACGATATGAAATGCATCGAAACGCTTGCCCGCGTCAATGTGCTCTGTGTGGACAAGACCGGCACGATCACCGAAAACACCATGCGCGTGACCGATATTGTCCCGCTGAACGGCGCGGAAAAGGAAACCCTGCATGGCATCCTGAGCGATTTTGCAGCGGAGCAGTCCGCAGACAATATCACAATGGCCGCGCTCAAGCAGTATTTCACGACCCCGACAGGTGCGAAGATCGTTTCGCATACGGATTTTTCCTCGGAATTCAAGTATTCCAGCGTGACCTTTGAAAAGACCGCATATATCCTCGGCGCACCGGAGCGCATCCTGCGGGAGCAGTATGAACAGTACCGCGAGGAGATCGAGTTCGACAGCCGCAAGGGCTACCGTGTTCTGGCCTTCGCACGCTACAGCGGCAGACCGGACGGCAAGGCACTGACCGAAGACTGTGAGCCGCTCGCACTCGTCCTCATCACCAACCCGATCCGCAAATCGGCACCCGCAACGTTCCGATTCTTCGCGAATGAGGGCGTGGAGGTCAAGGTGATCTCCGGCGACAATCCGATCACAGTCTCAGAGGTCGCCAAAAAGGCCGGTATCGCCAATGCAGAGAAATATGTGGATGCCTCAACGCTGACGACCGATGCAGCCATCGCGGATGCGATGCAGAACTACACGGTCTTCGGCCGCGTGACGCCTGACCAGAAGCGCAAATTCGTCAAGGCGCTTCAGGCGCAGGACAAGACCGTCGCGATGACCGGCGACGGCGTCAACGATATCCTCGCGCTGAAGGATGCAGACTGCTCCGTTGCAATGGCCTCGGGCAGCGACGCCGCCGTGCATACCGCGCAGCTCGTTCTGCTGGATTCGGATTTTGCGCATATGACCGAAGTGGTCATGGAGGGCAGACAGTGCGTCAACAACCTGGAGCGCTCCGGCTCGCTGTTTCTGGTCAAGAATATCTTTTCCGTTCTGCTCTCGGTCGCTGCACTCTGCTTCGGCCTGACCTACCCGCTGACCCCCTCGCAGATCACGCTCATCAGTTTGTTCACGATCGGCCTGCCCGCGTTCCTGCTTTCGCAGGTGCCGGATCACTTCATGATCAAGGGCAATTTCGCACAGAATGTCGTGCAGCGCGCCTTGCCGGGTGCTCTGACCGATCTGATCGTCGTCATGGCAATGGTGATCTTCGGCAGGATCTTCGAGGTTCCGCACGCGGAGATCACGACCGCATCGACACTGCTGCTCTCGACAGTCGGCTTCCTGTTCCTGCGGCACATCAGCAAACCGCATACGGCATTCAAGACGACGGTCCGGCTGATCTGTATTTTCGGGCTGCTGCTGTCATTCCGGGTACTCAACCGTGTCTTTGACATGGTCACGCTCTCGGAGCAGGGCTGGCTGCTGACGATCAATTTCGGCATCATGGCCGACACCTTCATGCGGCTGATGCGCTATCTGCTGTTCATGGCAGAACGGCTGCTGGTATCGCTCAATCTGATCAAGAAACGAAGCGGAAACTTCAGCATGTAAATACCGTGCCGAAAAAGCTCCCGGATCCGGGGGCTTTTTCAGCCTGCTGAATCAGCGGTTTCCAAGGCGTCAAATCACGTTTTCAGAAAATATTTTCGGGAGTGTCAACAACCTTGACTGCAAAAAAACATCTTGTCTCACAGGCCCCGCTGCTCTGCACGATGCTGCTGATCGGCGGCATGGTCGGCGCGGCGGGCGCACTGCACAACAAAGAGATCATTTTTC
>CAMNJD010000099.1 GCA_946540705.1 uncultured Ruminococcus sp.
TAGAATTACCCGAGAGCCGTGTGCGACGAAAGCCGCAAGCACGGTTCGGGGAGGGGCATACGGAAAAGGGACATGATATGTTACCTCGCCGGATGCCTACTCTACACGGGAGAAGCCCGGCTGGTCGGTCTTGGCAATCACGCGGTCGCTGCGCTCTATCGTGCAAAGAATGAAGGACAGGGCGAATTGCCGGATGGCTTTATTGAGGACGAACCCGGCAAGATTGATGCCTGCGTTGACCGCGTGGTGCAGTATTACGCCGAGACAGCAGAGCAGAAGGGTGTGCAGATTATCTTCTCCGATATTGCTGTGAACAGCGACAACGGAAACTTCTCCGCTTATGAGTATATCCGGGATCAGTTGATTGAAAAGGGCATTCCGGCGGATGAGATCGTTTTCGCGCCAAAAGCAGATTCCAAGAATCGCGCCGAGATTTTCAGAGCGATCAATGACGGCGAATATCGCGTTGTCATCGGTTCAACCGGCACAATCGGCACCGGAGCGAACATTCAGCAAAGATTGTTTGCTTGCCACCATATCGACATTCCGTGGAAACCGAGCGACTTTGAACAGCGCGAAGGACGCATCCTGCGACAGGGAAATCAGTTTGATGCTGTGCGCATTCTGAACTATGTCACAGAGGGTACACTGGATTCCTATTTGTATCAGGTCGTGACCGACAAAGCGCGTTTCATCGCACAGCTTTTGGATGACAAGTGTCCGGCGCGTGTGAGTGAGGATTGTGACGATAAGGTGCTGACCTTTGCAGAGCTGCAAGCTGCCGCAGAGGGCAATCCGAAATTCCGGGAGCGCATCGACCTTGCAAATCGCATCGCAGAGCTGACTTCGCTGCGGCAGGAGCATCAGCATGAGATCGGAAAAATGGCAAAGAGCATCGAGCGAATTCCGCCGCAGATCGAACAGAAAAAGGCTACAATCGCGCAAATGGAGATTGACAGACAATCGACGGATAAGCTGCGTGATTCCGCAACCGGCAAGGTGAAGGAATTTGCGCTGACGAAACCGATGGGGGCGGTGATTCGCAAGCATGAGGACATTAACGCTTTTCTGCACAGCCAGATTGTGAAACGACTGGAAAAGCCGTTTGACGAAATTCCCTCTTTCCGAATCGGTGACTTTACGCTCGCTGTTCAGACAAAACCGGGACATGATGATGAGGCTGTGCTGACTGTCAAGGGAGCGCGGGAATCCGTCTATTACATTTCGGTGAGCAGCGGCGATCATGCCGATAACTGGCAGCGTGTTTTGAATTTCCTTGACAGCGGCATTGCAAAGGAACAGGAACGATTCCAGCAGGAAATTGAAAAACTGGAGGTTGATTTGCAGCAGGCAAAGGATCGTGTCAATGACCCGTTCCCGCTGGAGGACGAACTGACAGCCGCGCAGGATAAATTCGCGGAACTGGAAGCAGAACTGTCCGGGCTTTCCGAACAGCAGGACGAACTGATTGACCCCGATGAAGTGGAGGATGACGCGCCTGATCAGAAAAACGCTGCGCAGCAGCATGACGATGATGAACCCGATCAGGGGCAGACACCGAATACCCCGAACACTTCACATAAACGCTAATATCGACCGGCGAACGCTCCCGCAGAAATGCGGGGGCGTTTCCTTTGGAGGAAAAGCAAAATGAAGAAACTTGACTTTGAGAGACTGGCACAGGAGGCACGGCAAGCCAGCCTGCTGGAGTATTTTCAGCGCAGCGGCTACACTGTCAAACGGCAAGGCTCTGAATACTATGTTACAGACATTCCGGGGCTTTGCATCAAGCCCGACACAAATCAATGGTTTCATCATTACACCGGACAAGGCTCAACGAACAATTCTGTGAATTGCTTGGTATGGGTTCTCGGCAAGGATTTCCGGCAGGCAGTGTATGAACTGACCGGGCAGGACATTACGCACACACGCTCCGATGAGTTTCCGAGATCGCAGCGACCGCAATATACCGCACCGCCCAGACCGGCAAAGCCTGAACCGGTAAAGAAGGAACTGGAGATGCCCGCGCAGGCAGAGAATATGCGCCGGATGTTTGCGTATCTCTGTCAATCGCGGAAAATACCCGCGGCAATCGTCGAGGAGCTTGTTCATGCAAATCTGCTGTATCAGAGCGAAAACACTGTTGACAGCATTGTGAACGGCGAGAAGAAAACCTATCACAATGCGAATGCGGTATTTGTTCACCGCGATGCAGACGGCAAGGCAATCGGTGCAGAATTGCAGGGCTGCAATACCTTTCGCCGTTTCAAGGGAATTGCGCCGGGAACTGGTGACAGTGCCTTTATGTTCACGCCGGTCCCGGCGAGGGACCGAAAGGTCAGACGCGCATACATCTTTGAATCGGCGATTGACCTGTTGAGTTTCTATACATTCTGTGTCGAGAAAGACCGGCGAAATCTTGTCGGTTCCATGCTTGTCTCAATGGCAGGGTTAAAGCCCTCGGTTCCGAAAAGGCTGCAAGAGCAGGGCATCGAGATTATTTCCTGCGTGGACAATGATGATGCGGGCAGGCGGTTTGAGAAAGACAACGGCTTTGTGCGTTCAGCCAGCGTGAAAGCAAAACTGGACGAGCAAGGTGTGAAAGACTGGAATGAGCTGCTTGTCCAGCGGTCACAGGGCGAACAGCCGGGCATCACAAAGAGCCAGCCGACACAGGCACAGCAGCCGCAGGCAGCTTTCAGAGGTCGGCGGGCATGAGCAGAAAAAATGATGGCGTCATGGTCGATGTGACAATGGAGCGCGACACGATCAATGCGATTCTGAATGCGCTTGCGCTGTTCGAGATCGCTGACGATGAAAATGCGATTACCAGACACGCAAAGCATCTGAAATGGAAAATTCTGAAATACGGCAGAGCCTACAATAACAAAGGTAAAGCGCAATCGACTGTCAATTTCTATATGCAGGAGACTGCGACACTGATCAAGCTGCTTGGGTTTTACATCAATGCCACAAGCAACATCACCGAAGATTTTTATTCTCAAATCGGAAAAAAGGAGTGATTGAAGTGAAAGAGCGCAGCACCGCCGACCGCAAGCAAATCGCCGCAAAAGGGTTCGGGAATCTCCCGACTGCGGAGCAGGGAAATGCCGTCAAGGTCGCAGACTTTGCCCAAAGTGCAGCACAGGGGGCTGCGCTCTGTTTTGCCCGCACCGGGACGGAGCGTGCAAAACAGGTATTGGGTACCCCTACCCATTACGCACGAACAGGCATCAAAAACAGCGTTCTTCGCCGAATTGAAAGAAAAAGAGGTACACATGGACAAATACAGTATCAGCTTTACACTCGGGAAAGCAAGCGATCCGCACGGAGCGAACATCGCACACAACAATCGTGATTTTACTGCAAGAAATGTGCAGCAATCACGCTCCGGGCTGAATGTCACATATATGCAGCAAGATGTTCGGGATGCGTTTCAGCAGCTTTTCGGACAGGCTGTGCAGGAATACAATTCACGACAAAGACAGCCGTGCAGGAGAATTTCGGATTACTACGATCATATCGCAAATGGCAGGCGTGAGGAGCCGTATTATGAAGTAGTGGTTCAGTTTGGCGATATGCACATTTCTCCCTGCGGCTCGGAGAAGGGCGAAATCGTCACACAGATGCTCGATGAGTATATGCGGGATTTTCAGGCTCGGAATCCGAATCTCTATGTATTTAATGCGACACTGCATCTGGACGAGGCATCGCCGCATCTGCATATTGACTTCATTCCGTTCTATACGCAAGGAAGAATCAACGGATTAAGCACGGGCGTTTCCATGAAAGCTGCGCTCGATGAGATGGGATTCCGTGCAAAGGGACAGCGGCAGAATCGGCTGGTCGCGTGGGAAGAACGGGAGCGAACCGAGATGGAGAGCATTCTGCATCGGCACGGATATGTGCGGGAGGACAAGGGCGCACACTACGCACACATGACCGTCGAGGAATACAAGATTGCCCAAGATAACGAAAAGCTGCAACAGGCACTTCGCAGGCTGCAAAATGTCTCTGCGGCGGATACAGCGGAGGAAAGCATCCGGCGGCTGCGCGTGGATTTGCAGGCAGAGAAAACGAAAAATGCCGCGCTGGAGCGTGAACGGCATTCTCCCTATAAAGCGTTCTTCTACGCATCGCAGGAGAAACAGGCGTGGATTCTGCAAAAGCTGGAGGAACTGGATATTCCATACCATGAGACCGATAACGGCTTTGAAGCACAGGAATGCTATGTGCAGACAATCCGGCGGCTTGAAAAGGAATACAAAGCACCGCGCTCTGTTCTGCGGGATAAGCTGCGGGAGGATTTAGACCGGTTGCTTATGCAATCCCGGTCTCTGGACGAATTGCTGGAGAAGCTGCGCGAAATGGGTTACACAGTCAAAAGCGGAAAGTATCTTTCCGTCAGACCGGCGGGCAGCAGCTCATACATCCGATTGAAATCGCTCGGCGAGTATTACAGCGAATTTGCGCTGAAAAACCGCATCACAGCGAAAAAACGCTATGAGCAGGCATTGGCGCGGAAAATCGCAGAGGCATCCCGAACGAATGCACCGACATGGATTGTGCTGCGCACTGTTCAGCTCTATACCATCGCATTCAGCCAGAATGCACTGCCGGTTCGCCGCAGCGACCCCGGCAAGCCTTTCGCGTGGACAAACGATGCTGAACTTGACCGGCTGCTGATGCTCAACCGCAGAATCAGTGAGGGCGCGACGATTGAAACACTGCGGCAGGATTTTGCTGAAAAAGAGAAGGTTGCCGCTGATAAGGCTGACCGGCTGCATTTTGAGCAGGAACAGCTGCGGCGCGTATATGAGATAAAGGAACAGCTTGAGATACTGTTCGCCGGAAAGAAATCTGACATTTTTTCTTTTCAACAGGCAGAATCCGTGCTGAAAGAGTTTCCGACAATCAATGAGCATAACTGGCAGGATGTAGACAAAGCAATCGAAAAACAGGAGAGCGCGGTTGGTGCCGCTGGTGCTGAATTTGAGACGGCGCAGAGAGAATTGCACGATGCCGCAGAATTGGTCGCAACGATGGAGCGCATCGTGAACGGCTCATATATCCAGTCTCTTGTGGCAGCAGAGAATGACCGGCGCGATTCCGAATTCATGCCGAATGGCATCAGACCGGGCGGAGGTGCAATCTGATGAAACTGAACCGAAATCAACTGAAAACACTTGCAATCATCGCTATGACTGTCGATCACATCGCACTGGCATTCCTCGCGCCGAATAGCCTGCCCTACTACTTCATGCGGCTGTTCGGACGGCTGACCGCGCCGATTATGACCTTTCTGCTGACAGAGGGCTATCGGCATACGCGCAGCAAAAAACAGTATTTCAAGCGGCTGGTGATCTTTGCCGGTATCTCGCAGCCGGTCTATTTCCTGTTTGCATTCGGCAGATTGCCGCAGAACGCGCTGGAATATCTCACGCACTGGAATGTGCTGTATACCCTTGCAATCGGGTTGGCGGTCATGGCACTGTTTGACTGCACTTCGCTGTCATCTCCGGTGAGCATTGTTCTGCTCGGCTGTCTGATCTCCCTCGCGCATTTTGGCGATTGGTCGTATCTGATACCGGCGTGGACAATCATCTTCTTCTGCTACTATCAGAGGAATTTCCGAAAAGCTGCCGTTTTCTTCATTCTGGCATCTGCGGCCTTGCAGACCTTGCTTTACGCAAAAC
>CAMNJD010000100.1 GCA_946540705.1 uncultured Ruminococcus sp.
CGGCTCCGGTTCTGCTTCCCTCTTTGGCTTTCACCAGCCGAAGGAGCCGACAGCACTCAGGAAGGCTCTGAAGAAGTGAACCTGCCGACTGAATCAGACTATTGCGAATGCGCATGAAAGGATATCCTTGCATAGGGTTTGATTGTAGATCATCAGTCAAGTGTTCTGCTCTGACTGCAGCCTTCATTTCAGTGATACAAATTGATTTTCGTGTGTGAGAAAACCTTGAATGAAAAGTTATAGGGGGTATAATAGTATGAGAAGATTATCTAGAGCTGTTGGTGCAGTTGTATCATCAGTAACAGTTCTCATGTGTTTGGGCTCAATTAGTGCTCAAGCAATTACAGCTGGACCATATTATGATCAAACCGCTGGTGGAGGTATTTGGTATTCAGTCAAACACCGTACCATGGTTGTTTCAAATTCCACGCTTAATAAAAACCTTGATGGGTATACTGAAATATCAAGAAGTTCGTCAAACCTTTGCTTTGTCTCAACCTATGCCGCTTTAGGAAATGGTATAAAAACAAGTTCCGCTTATAATGGCTATAACGGACTTTATAACAAGCCGAGCAGCGGGCCGACACCTGTTACAACTATTTACGTTGGGGTGTCTGCTGATGACTATCTTACCGGAAACACAGTATTCTCTCTCGCAACTGACTCAACATCTACTGATTTTTCACTCGAAGTATTCTCGCCATCTATGACATATTCTTCCCCGCTTACCGCTTATGGCTCTATTGAGTACCGTTATCCTAATGCGGGAATGTATGAATATGTAGCTGTTACAAATCATTAATCAAGATTAGAATTGACGGAAAGCAGAAGAGAGATGTGGAGCGGTTATACCTTTTTAAGCCGCTCCGCATTTCACATTTATTGTTTCTCGAGTCTTAGATTGTAGTGTATCAATAAAAGGCAATATAATACCTGTATTTATATACTGCAATAATGATCTGCTATGATTAACGTGCATCATCAATATCTAACCATATTGTTCTCTCTGAATGCATTATGTTTCCGTTCACACTTTTCGCAGGAGGCACTAGAATGAATATACGAAAACGCCTTTTCCTTCTTACAAGCGCAACGCTTTTTCTTACTGGCTGCACCGATGCGCCCTCAAAAGAGACATCAAAGAACAGTATTCTGACACATAGTTCAGAAATGAATGAAATGTCGGTAAATTCATCTGACGAGGATATTCATAATGAGAACCGTAATTATAGTGCAGCTCTTACGATTTTGGACTATAAAGAGCATTATGTATATGACGGCAGCCCGATTTCTCTGACCTATCAGATTCAGAATAATGGACAGGCATTTGATGACACATTTCTTGTGTTTGTAAACGGAAAACAAACACCGTATTTTACCGCAACGGAACCGGATTCCCGTATGATGCATACCGTTCATATTGCGGAAAACGCGGAAACGGATTTCACCCTGCTGTTTGAACCTTGCGGCTGCAAAAAAGGCGATACCGCACTGGTCTGCATCGAAACAATGCTGAATCCGGCATATATGCTGCCCGATACATCATTTGTCAGCTTCAAACCTAATCACGCCCTTAATGGAACACAGCCTTTCCCTGTGGAACTGACTCAGGATGCACCTGATTCCGAAGCAGCCGTTTCTGAAATCCGCGCAGATGAAATCCCGATGACAGCCGAAATGGAAAAACCGTATATCTACACTGCCGCTCTGGATCGGAAGGAGGTACATCAGCTCGACCAGATGACCATTCTGGAATGCTGTCAAACGGATCCGCTTGAGCCGTTTATGCAGGCAGAGGGACAGCTTTCTCTGACAGTCAACGGATTCGGTCTCAGTGGGAAATATCTGGTTGGGATCTATGTTGACCACCATCTCCAAAAAGCATTTGGCGGTAGAGAATACGCGGTTCTTGATGTGGAACGCACCAAAAAGAAGACACTGCATCCTGTTATTGATCTGACCGGTATGACTGGCTTGCATCATATCTATATGATTGCTGTTCCATACGATGCCAGAGATGAATACACGAAAGTTCATCCAATCAAAAGTGATACCAAGCTGCTGCAAATCGGCGAACCGGATTTCACGGAGGTCACAGCAGCAACTGGACAAACAAGAGCTGCTGAAAAGCAATCGGAGAAAAGTGATACCAAGCTGCTGCAAATCGGCGAACCGGATTTCACGGAGGTCACAGCAGCAACTGGACAAACCAAAGCTGCTGAAACGCAATTGCAGCACACAAACATGGTTTCCGTCAACGATACAGGTACGATCATGCGGTTTGGCGTGTGCCAGAACGGTGCTGTTATTGCACAGAGCGCAGACAAAATCACGGTGACAGGCGCAGACGGTACCGTGACCGGCTCCGTTCCTGCATCCTATATGTCAAACTTTCAGGTTTTGGATCACGGCTTCTCCGTCCTTGATAATCGTGAAGCTAATATTCAGATCTATGACGAAGAATGCAAGCTGATAAAGGATATTCACCCTCCGAAATGGAATGGTGCGCATTATATTGTTTCAGATGATGGTTCACGCATCGCCTATACCTACACTGACTTTGAAAATGGCAGCATTTCCTATCTGGTGACGGACAGTATCTCTCTGAATGACAGAAAGATCGTTGCAAAGGCAGAGCCATCAGAGAAAATCGGAGCAATGCAGAGCTTTGGTTCATTGGTATCTTACCAGTCAGGGCATATCGCTTACACCGGTGCCGTGCTGACAAAGCTTAAGCCGAAACTCGATTGTGCGGAATGCTATGGCTCCATTCTCGAAAGCGGCAGCGAAAATTGGTATGATACCTTGGATAAAATACAATATCTTTCAACGAACCGTTCTTTTACAAACAGCGCACCGGATTGGTTTGTGGTTTTGCAGGATTCTGACCAGAATCCCCGTGCAAAGCAGAGCAGTCAGGTCAGCCTTGTTTCTGTGCTGGATGGAAACAGAAAGTGCGTAACCTGTCAAAGTGCCGATGAAACACACCAAGCTGCGCTTTCAGAAGATGGAAGTCTTTTTGCGACCGCTGCGGAGAAGGATATGACCATTCAGATTTATGATACAGCGACAGGCGACCAGATATGGAAAAAAGCAAACACATCAGCACAGCAGATATGGATTTCAGAAAAAACAAACATGATCTACTGGCTTGAAAACGGAAATGTCAATCGCGAGATATTTAGGGAGGCAGGGGTATGACCACATTGGCGGTCAGTCATCTCACAAAAAGATACCGGAAGTTTTGTGCGCTGGATGATGTGTCTGTCACGCTTCATGACGGCGTTTACGGCTTGCTCGGACCGAATGGTGCCGGCAAAACAACATTGATTCGCGCAATTGCAGGCATTCAGCCGCCCGAATTCGGAACGATCACATGGAATGGGACGGATCTCTCGATGCTCGGAAATTCCTATTATGACAGCATTGGATATTTGCCGCAGTATCCGCGTTTTTACGCACATTTCACAGGATATGAGATGATGTGCTACATCGCGGCACTGAAGGGAGGCACATCCGAACAGAAAATCAAAGAATTACTGGAATTTGTAAATCTGACCGATGAAGCAGGAAAACGTGTCGGTGCATATTCCGGCGGAATGCGGCAGCGTCTCGGTATCGCAGCCGCGCTGTTGAATGATCCGAAGCTCCTGATTCTGGATGAGCCGACCGCAGGACTTGACCCGATTGAGCGAATCCGATTCCGAAATACGCTTGCGCGCATCCGTTCCGGCAGGATCATTCTGCTGGCAACGCATATCGTGCCGGATATCGAAGCATTGGCTGACCATATTCTTCTCCTCAGAAAGGGAAAGCTGATTCAGGACGGTACGGCAGGAGAACTGTGCAAAAAAATGGACGGACAAGTATGGGAGTTTCCCGTTTGCCAGGAAAATCTGTCGGAGATTCTGCATTCAATGCGTGTCAGCTCTGTTAGAGGGGAGAGTCCTATTACCGTGCGTGTCATTGCAGAA
>CAMNJD010000101.1 GCA_946540705.1 uncultured Ruminococcus sp.
TCTTCTTGCCTGATGCTCATTGTATCGTTCAAGATACTGGACGAGCAATGGACGTGGACCAATCACCGACATGTCTCCCTTAATGATATTAAGCAGCTCCGGCAGTTCATCAAGACTCGTGCTCCGCAGCCACTTTCCAAATTTCGTCAATCTCACATCATCAGGCAGAAGGTCGCCGTTCTCATCACGCTCATCAGTCATGGTTCTGAACTTGTAGAGCTTGAAGATCTTTTCGTTTCTGCCCGGACGATCCTGCGTAAAAAGGACCGGTGAGCCGAGCTTCAAACGAACCAACAATGCAGTGACTGCAAGCACAGGGCTGAGAACAACCAGTGCACCGGTAGCAAGGAAGCAATCAAGCGGTCTCTTGATAAAACGCTCATATATGCCATACGGCTTATGTGCCAGCGCCTTTCCTTTGTTTTTGACTTCGTCGATCCGTTCCGCAACAAAGGCAACACCCGCCGTGAAAGCAGCAAACGCGCCCACCACAGCGGTGATCACCGTCAAAGTCTTCATCAGCTTTTTCATCTTGCGTACTCCTGTTTATCGGAAGCATCTGCGAATGATCTCAATCACAACATCCTGCTGCTCAGCCGTCATCTTATTGTCGCTCGGCAGGCACAAGCCGCGCTCGAAGATGTCAGCGCCGATATCCACAGCCGCTCCACGATCGATATACGCATTGCTCTGTCCTCTGCCGTTTCCGTTCGCGGTCACAAAACCGTTCATGCGGTAAATCGGCTGCATGTGCATCGGCTTCCAGATGGGACGCCCTTCCGTATTGAACGCAGCCAGCGCTTCCAGAATCTCGGTCGGGCAGGTCTTTCCGTCCTCATGCACATAAAGCGGCTGATTCTCGCCGCGCACCTGTCTGCACATTGCGTCGCGATCAATCAGCAGGCAGGAGAGCCAGTAGTTCGGAACGCTGTTTTCGCCGTCAAACGGATTCATGGATACCGGCAGACCTTTCAGGCCTTCCTTGTATCTCTCATAGATCGCTTTCTTCTGTGCGATATGCTGCTCCAGATATGGCATCTGCCCTCTGACCACACCTGCAATGATATTGCTCATGCGGTAGTTATAACCGATTTCTTCATGCTGATACCACGGAGCCGCTTCGCGGCTCTGTGTAGACCACTTTCTGACCTTATCGGCATCGTCTTTGGAATCGGTCAGGAACATTCCGCCGGAGCTTCCGGTGATGATCTTGTTGCCGTTGAAGCTGATCGCGCCGTAGTCGCCGAAGCCGCCGGTTTGCTTGCCCTTATAGGTCGCGCCGAACGATTCCGCGGCATCCTCCACGATCAGTGCATTGTGCGCGTCGGCAATCCGTCTGATCTCGCCGATCTTTCCGGGTGTGCCGTACAGATGCGCCACCACGATTAGCCGGACGTCAGGATAGATCTCAAATGCTTTCTCGAGTGCTTCCGGCGACATATTCCATGTATCTGCTTCCGTGTCAATGAACACAGCCTCGCCGTCCTCATACGCAACCGGATTGACCGTTGCGTCAAAGGTCATGTCTGAACAGAAAACCTTGTGGCCCTGCAGTGTCCCCTGATTTGGCTTCGCCTGACCGTAAAGGCGCTCACCGGCAAGCTTCACTGCCAGATGCAGCGACGCAGTGCCGCAGGAAAGTGCAACTGCATATTTCACACCGGCGAATTCCGCCACGATGCGCTCCAGCTCATTGATGTTCTCACCGGCTGTGGTGATCCAGTTCTTCACAAATGCATCCGTAACCCACTTCTGCTCATCACCGTGCATGGTGGGTGATGCAAGCCAGATTTTGCTTTTGAAGGGTTCGATACCGCTAAAGCGCACGTCCGTCTGAAAATCCATACATCTATTCTCCTAACGAATGATTGAGAAAACAAACCCCGCTTCTTCAGCGCCATCACCGTTTCACTTTGATGTCATGTGCATGCTGCGTCTGATTCTGCGGATATGCTAAAATATAAGAATGAATGCTGCTGTGATTCCCAAAGTATACCCCTAACAGAAACACAAGCAGTTTTTTACGCAGAATCAGACGCTTTCGATGATTCAGACAAAGAATTTGACGGTATAAAGAATCAGATCATTTCCTTCAGCCGCTCCATACATGCCTTTTTTCTTTCCATGGACGTATGAACGTATACGCGCATGGTAATAATCGGGTTGGCGTGCCCGAGAATCTCTGACAGTGTTTTCACGTCAAAGCCCAACTGCAGCGCATGTGTAGAGAACGAATGGCGGATACAGTGAAACTTGCATGACGGTATCCCTGCTTTTTTCAGCAGAGCCTTATATCGGTTGAGAAAGGAACGCGGCTCGGTCATTACTGCTTTGCCCGATGTGATATAATCCTGCCCGTTGCCGCGATACTCTGCCAGAGCATCGACCAGAAATTCCGGCAGAGGAATAACCCGCAGCGATGTAGCAGACTTTGGTTCAGTTATTTTGACGGCAGTTTTGCTTTCTTCGCCGTACACGCGAATACGCTGCACCGTCTTTGTGATATGCAGGATACGCGCATCGAAATCAATATCCTTCCATTGCAGCGCACAAAGCTCCCCGATCCGCAAACCTGTATACAGTGTCAGCAGCACACCGCAGGAAGTATGATCGTGCGTTGCATCGATTGTTTTCAGCAATCGTTTGCGTTCATCACCGGATAATACGGTCATTTCCTTCGGCTGAATGCGAATCGGAGCGGCGTATCGTATCCGGTTTGCATAGCCCTTTGTCATTTCAGCCCATTTCGCAGCTGATTTCATCATGATGATCATGTCGGAAATGTATTTTGAGGACAGATGCTCCGCCTTTTTCGCCGCTGCAAACTGCTCAATGGCGTCCACATCCAGGCTGCTGTATTTCATACCGGCAAAGAACGGGAGGATATGGAACTCCAGTTTGCTGCGGTAGCAGGCATAGCTGCTCTCTTTGATATGATTCCGGCGGCTTTCCAGCCACATTTTCATGACATCAGCCACCGAAAGGATGCAGCGGACGGACGGCACAAGTGCTTTATGCCGCAGATGTTCCAGCTTATCCTTCGCCTCGGTGTAGGTTTTGCCGTAGACGGATTTATACTTGCGCGTTCCCTTGCAATAATATCTGCCTTCCCAGCGTCCGTCGGTCCGGTGGTAAATATTGTTTCCTCTTCTGGACATTTTTCGTTCCTCCTGACAATTATTCTGACGGTCTAAATAATTCTGATTCGTACATTATTAAACATAGCGCTTCCTGTCTGTCAAAATTGATTGTGAAAACGCACAAAAGTGCATGTTGAAAACTGGCAATGATGCTGTAGCTACTTGACGGAATCGTTAATTCGTGCTATAATTATGCTATATCATTTTAATCCCGACAAGACCCCAAGCCCGAATGGCTTATTTCTTTTCCAAACGCTGATTCCTGAATGGGTATACTTTCGGAAAACTCCAAATTGCAAGACAGCATATCGCCTGACGGTGATGTGCTTTTTCTTATTTTTTGCACCCACTCACAGGATGACCGAGATGAAAAAAGAACAGGCCAGTGCGCGTGAACACACTGACCTGCTCCATCGCTGTCATGACCAATGGCTTAATGCGGTATCATCTCCTGCAAATATAAATATAGTAGCGTTTCAGATCTCTGACATAACAATCCCGTAGCATTCAGGATCATAGAGTATTTCTTCGATCTCATCATACGAATAGCCCATTTCGCGCAGGGAACGAATCTGCTCGGGCTGAAGTCCCCAATACCCGCACATGTCGATTAGAAGCGCAAAGTCCTCGTCATCGTCCGCGGCGGCGGAGCGGCTGGGGG
>CAMNJD010000102.1 GCA_946540705.1 uncultured Ruminococcus sp.
AGACTCTCAGAGCTGATCGCCTGCTGTTCACCGCTGTGTGTGCGCATGCGCTCGGCGAGCCGCAGAATCCGGCGGAACGCCGGTGTATATGCATCCGGTGTCAGCGTGACCGGCGGTTCCTTGCCGATCTCCTGCAGGACCGCCTGCTGAAAGCGCTGCAAATGCACACGGTGTGTCCGCAGAATTGCCGCACCGACATTGCTGCCGTCACTGAGCATCGCCAGAATCAAATGCTCGCTCCCGACAAAGCTGTGCCCGAGCTGTTCTGCCTCACGCTGTGCCTGTGCGACAATCTGTCTCGCCTTTTTTGTATAGTTCTCCTCCTGCATCCGGCATCCCTCCGATCACAATTATCCTGCAATAATATATGCAGGAAAAAGCGGTTTAACCCATTTGTAAATAGAGTATCGGCCGGATCCGCAGATTTCATACAGCCAAAATTATTTTTCAGAGCGCCGCACACATTGCCCGCTGCGGCATATGATGAAACTAAGAGGCGGCAATCAACCGCTTCTCATCCGAAACGGCGCAGGACTCCGGAGACTGCGTCATACACATCAACCGTTATAAAGGAGTGTCTGATTATGTGTGGAAACGACTGCAACAGCTTCTGGTGGATCATCATTCTGATTCTTCTGTTCTTCATGTTCTGCAACAACGGCTGCGGCTGTGGCTGCGGGAACAACAATAACAACTGCGGATGCGGCTGCTGATCCGCTGACACCAATTTCCCTGCACAAAACAAATGCCCCTGCTTCCCGAACGGAGCAGGGGCATCCTGTTTATTTGCGTTTCCGGTGCTTCGCATCGAGCTTCAGCATCAGCGGCCGAAGCACCACGAATACAATGATACTGACGACAAAATACACACCGATCAGCATCGCGATCCGGATGAGCAGCGAGGCTGACAGCCGCCGCACCGGAAGATAGATCAGAAGGAACAACAGAACAAAACACACAAGCTGGATCACAGCAGATGCTTTCGACGGATTGTCCTGATCCGGCATCTTCAGCTTCATACAAGCATCCTCACTTGACTGCAACGTTCTGCATCAGGAAATCGCGCCAGATCGAATAGTGCTTTGCAAACGGATGCACGCCGTCATTGGTGAGCTCCTCCTTGAGATAACCGTCAGCAGCATCAAAGAGCGGGTTTTCGTCAAGGTAGTAGGAAACATTATTGTCAGCGAGCGTTTCCAGATAGCTGTTGTAGTCGTTGATCTCCTTATTATTGACATAGGAGTCGTGATCGGCGCGCTTATGCGACACATGCAGATTTGCCATAATATAGATCGTCGCATTCGGGAAGGTATTTCTGATCTTGAGGTATACATCCATATACTTTTCCTTTGCGACACCGCGGTCACAGCCCAGCTCATTGATGCCGAGCATCAGATATACCTTGGAAAACTGCTTCATTTTCATGACGGCATCGAGCTTCATGCCCTTTGTGCTGGGATTATTGTACTCGCTGTTGCCCTCGATTTCGCTTTCTGCGCTGTCGATCTTGAACGAGCTCAGACCGGTCGAAGCAAAATAGGTCGCGCCGTTGATCGGAGCAAAGCAGGCAAGTCCGACCATACGGGAATCGCCGATAAACAGGGCATCATTGAAATAGCCCTCCGGTGCAGCGGTCAGACCGGCGACATGCGGCACACCGGAATCGGATTCAGCAGGGGCAGTGACGGTTACCGCCGGAGCAGATTCCGATACAGCCGCCGAGGATGTCGCGGCAGTGGTGCTGACGGGAGCAGCCGAGGTCTGCTCGGCAGAGGTCGAGGTCAGTACATCGGTCGTTGAAGATTCGAGCGCTGTTGTGGTCACGGCCTCAGTAGTCGTGCTTTCAGCGAGCGTGGTCGAGGTGGTGATATCCGTCACCTCAGCAACAGGCGTGCTGCCGGACTGCTCTGTCCCGCTCGCCTTTGTCTCCTCTTTGTTCCAGATGAACTTCTTGCCGGTCCAGAGGAATGCAATACAGCAGACGATTGCAAGAATTGACTTGATGATTTGCGCTTGTTTCTTATCCATTTCAGACAGCCGCCTTTCTCAGAATCGGAAATACATGAATGTGTCGTTCATTCCCTGATAGATGCAGTAGCATGCCAGGCCGAGGATGGCCGCGATGATCGGGAATGTGTACAGATACGGATGCTGCGAGCGCTTCAGCCGCTTGTAGAGATTCTCCGGAAGCGCCGTGCAGAAGATCAGGCCGATGATGAGCCATTTTCCGTAGAGGCCGAAATATTTGACATAGTCGTTCTTGAACAGTGCCGGTTCACCGTAGCCGTACAGCTTCGAGAGGTAAACACCGATCTCCTTCAGATCGCTGATTGCAAACAGCAGCCACGACATCGGGATCCAGAACAGCATATACAGATGACCGAGCGCTTTATGCTTCGTGAGATATTTGCCGTAGAATGCCTTTTCCAGGGAGAGCAAAGCAAAAAGCAGCATGCCCCAGAGAATGAAGTTCCAGTCGGCGCCGTGCCAGAAGCCTGTCAGCGTCCAGACGACGAACATATTGAAATACATACGGCCCTTGCCGCGGCGGTTGCCGCCGAGCGGGAAGTACACATACTCCTTGAACCATGTGCCAAGCGTCATATGCCAGCGGCGCCAGAATTCCGTCATGGTCGTGGACATATACGGGTGATTGAAGTTCTGCGGGAACTTGAATCCGAACATTTTGCCCATACCGATCGCCATTTGCGAATATCCGGAGAAGTCAAAATACAGCTCCATGCTGTATGCAAGAATACCCATCCACGCAGCGCGTGTTGAAATGGAATCATAGCCGACATTCCGCAGGTCGCTCCAGAGATCGCCGAGGCGGTCAGCCAGCAGAACCTTCTTGCCAAGGCCGATGATAAAGAGCTGAACGCCGTCGATAAACTGCTTTTGCCGAACCTTGCGTCTGTGAAGCTGTTTCTGCACATCCGAGAACCGGACGATCGGTCCGGCGATGAGCTGCGGGAACATCAGGATATAGGTGCCGAGATCGACCAGATCATACTCAACATCGACATCCCCGCGGTAAACGTCGATCAGGTAAGACGCAATCTGGAATGTGAAGAAGCTGATGCCGAGCGGCAGTACCAGATGCGTGAGCGGAAGATGCAGTCCGGGGATATGATTCAGGTTGGAGATGAAGAAATCCAGATACTTGAATAGGAACAAACACCCGAAATCCCATAGCAATCCGATTGTAAGGTACAGCTTTTTGAAGCGGTCTTCCCTTCCGATCAGAATACCGACAATCCAGTTCACAACAACGGATATCAGGAAGAGATACAGATAGGCGGGTGTTTCTATTGAGCCATAGGCATAGAACACAATGCTGAAGAACAGCAAAACGAGGTTTTTGGATTGCTTCCGTGCCAGCAGGTATACGACCGTACAGAACGGCAGAAACCACAGCAGGAAGTCAAAGCTGCTGAATACCATAAACAGTCTCCTGTCATTTTATTCTGAACCCGGCAAAATCATATGCCGGTCATTCGCTGAAATCACTGTCCAGATTGATCTGGAACTGATAATCCGGGAACTCCCCTGTCAGATCGTCATGCAGCAGTCGAACCAGACTGTCCGGCTGCTCCGTGCGGAAGTCATAGACCACATCAAAGGACACACGCTTTTTTACCGTATCCGCATAAAAACCGTGCATCTGCATCAGCATCGGATACTTCCGTACCTCGCGCCGAACTGCTTTTTTGATGCGCTGCGCTTCCAGCTCGGAGGTATTTGCCGCATAAATGCCGATCGTCAGCAGTACGCCGTAACGCTCATAGACATCCGGAACGATTTTCCGGTTAAGCGCATCGAACTCACGCATTGTCATCCTGTCCTCGACCTCGACATGCACTGAGCCGAAATAGGTTTCCGGGCCATAGCTGTGCAGTATGAGGTCATATGCCCCGCGGATACCGGGATACCGGCAGATTGTGCGCTTGATGCGCCTGGTCAGTTCACCGTCAGCGCGGACACCGATGATCCGGCTGACGGTATCGCGCAGGATCTCCACGCCGGCCCTCAGGATAAACAGGGAAATAATGACACCGAGGATGCCTTCCAGCTTCCAGCCCAGCATCATATTCAGTGCAGCCGCGATCAGGGTCGCAAAGGAGATGACTGCATCAAACAATGCGTCCGTTCCCGATGCCGAAAGCGAATCAGAATAGAGCTGTTTGCCCATTTTCCGGAAATAGCGCCCCAGAAAGACCTTTGCCGCAACACCGGCAGTCAGTACAACCAATGATACAGCCGAATAACTTGTATCATCGGGATGCAGAATCTTGACAACCGATTCCTTCAGCGCGGTCAGGCCTGCAATCAGCACCAGTACCGCGACCAGTGATGCCGAAATGTACTCGACACGCCCGTGACCGTAAGGATGCTTTTTATCAGGCGCCTTTCCGGCGAGCTTCGTTCCGACGATCGTAATGACCGACGAAAGCGCATCGCTCAGATTATTGACCGCATCGAGCAATACGGAAATGGAATGCGCAGCAAGACCGACGATTGCCTTGAACACCACAAGCAGCAGATTCACACCGATCCCGCG
>CAMNJD010000103.1 GCA_946540705.1 uncultured Ruminococcus sp.
CAGGTTCGGGCAGTTGCGGAATGCGCCCAGACCGATGCTTGTCACGCCCTCCTCGATCACCGCGTTCGTGATGGAGCTGCGCAGATCATTCCAGCCGAAATCATGGTCTGCATCATCCATAGCGCCCGTGCCGCTGATGACCAGCGTGCCGTTGGCAAACAGCGTCCATCTCAGATCATCGCCGCAGGTGCCGGAGCCGAGATTCTCAGCGGTGATGCGGTCTGCATAGCTGCTCCAGCCGTCTGCCGTCCGGAATGTTTCCATATCCTCATAGGGCACAATGATACACAAATCCTCCGATGTGTAGTCAAAGGCGCCTGGTCCGAGATATGTATCCGCACTGCACTGCACGATCACAGAAGACAGTGCGCTGCACCCGTCGAAGGCAAATTGCTGGATCTGCTGCACATTCTCCGGAATGGTGACGGAGGTCAGGCTTACGCAATGCCCGAACGCCTGTGCATCAATCAACTCCACATTTTCCGGAATGGTGACGGAGGTGAGCTGCGCACAGTTGAAGAATGCATTCCCCTCGATCACACGAAGGCTGTCCGGCAGCGTGACAGACTGCAGGCTTGTGCATCCGCTGAATGAGCATTGTGATACTGTTTCGATGCCCTCCGAGATCACTGCCGCAGACAGCGCGGTGCAGCCACTGAATGCATAGTCCGCGATCTCGTTCACACTGCCCGGAATTTCGACGTATTCCAGACTGGTGCAGTCTGCAAATGCGTATTCGCCGATTCTGTTCACACCGTCCTGCATGTCGACGTATTCCAGACTGGTGCAGTCTGCAAATGCGTATTCGCCGATTGTTTCCACACTGTCCGGAAGATTCACCGTCTGCAGCGCGGTGCAGTCTGCAAATGCATGATCGCCGATTCTGTTCACACCGTCCTCAATACCCACCGTCTGCAGCGCGGTGCAGGTTGCAAATGCACAGTCGCAGATCTCCCCCACAGACCCCGGGATATATACCGAACACATGGCGGTGCAGTCTGCAAATGCATGATCGCCGATTCTGGTCACGCCGTTCGGCATGTTGACGTTTTCCAGACTGGTGCAGCCGAAAAATGTTCCGTCCGCGATCTCGGTCACACTGTCCGGAAGATCCACCGTCTGCAGCGCGGTGCAGTTTTCAAATGCACACTCGCAGATCTCCCACACAGACCCCGGGATATATACCGCACACATGGCGGTGCAGCCTGCAAATGCATGATTACCGATTCTGGTCACGCCGTCCGGCATGGTGACGTTTCCCAGACTGGTGCAGCCTGCAAATGCATGATTACCGATTCTGGTCACGCCGTCCGGCATGTTGACGTTTTCCAGACTGGTGCAGCCGAAAAATGTTCCCTCCGCGATCTCGGTCACACCCGCAATATCTGCCGCGGTCAGATTGGTGCAGTATGCAAATGCTTGCGCTCCGATTTCGGTCATGTTTTCCGGAATGCTGAGGGTTTGCAGCTGGCTGCAGTTCGCAAATGCCTCGTCCCCGATTCGGGTCACGCCCTCCGGAAAAAACACATTGCCCATCGCCGAGCAATCCTGAAATGCGCCGTCCCCGATGGCGGTCAGGGTTGTCGGGAGCATACAGTACTCCATATTCTCGCAGCCTTGAAACGCAAAGCTGCCGATGCTCGTCACGCCCTCCCCGATGTCCAACACGCTCACGCCGGCGGCACCGTAAAACGGGCTCGCTTCATCGGTAAAATCCGGCATATCACCGCTGCCGCTGATCGTTAGACACCCGCTTTCGCTCAGCGTCCATGTGAGACCGCCGTCCAGCGTGCCGGAACTCGGCAGGTCGGCAGCACCTGCCGTGAGCGTCGGTTCAAACAGCCTGACGCCCTCCGGCAGCACGGGCAGTGCCCCGCCGAGCAGCGTCGCCGCGGACAGGATGACAGCCGCGGTCCTCTTCCATCGTTGTTTCATGCTATTTGGTCCTTTCTGCTGCATATTTTTCCGCGCACCGCGCAGCTTCGGTACGACCATTTTTATTATAGCACATCGCAGCAGAAAATGCAATGCGCGATCGCGGAAAATTGGACTGCTCACAGACGACACGCCGCAAAAAAAGCAGGACAGGCTGAGCAGCCGCCCGCGGGCGGCTGCCTCTTGTTGTGTTTTATACGATCGGCACCCACTGATAGACCCATTCCGTGGCGGTCTGGCTGCCGTTGAAATACACGGCATACTGTTCGTTTTATTCTGTGCCCTCCGACAGCTCCAGATAAACCTGTGCAGTGGGAATGCGTGGCGGCTGCTCGCTGAAATCACCGACCACATCCATTCCGCAGTAATTCTTCCCGCCTTCCACGACCGCCGGAAGATTCCTGCACTGACCTGTTTTCATTCCGTAAGACAGGTCGGGCTCATCCACCGTCATGCTCACATAATCGCCCCAATTCCAGTTCACATCATTGGTGTCGGAAATCTCACCGGTTAGCGTGAATGTGAAGCGCTCGCAGGCTTTCAGTGCCGCGTGCAGCGCAAAGGGACGGTGCAAATGTAAACTGTTTGTAAATAAAACCGGAATATCTTGCAGATGAAGAATGATTATGGCGTACTTGAACAAAGGCCACCTGAGAAGAACAGGCCGTCAGCCCTGCGGCGGATTGCCTGTGATACACTGAACGGAACGATGCATGCAAAAAGGAAGATCACGATGAAACTGCACAGACTGTTTTCTGCACTGACCGCCGCTGTCATGTCAGTCAGCACGATTCCGCTGCGCGTACTGGCAGACGGGGACATTCCGCTTCCCATTGATACCGTTTCCCTTTCCGGCGCGGTGACAGCGCTGATCCGCGGCGAAAAGCCCTTATATGCCATGCAGCTTTCCGATGCATGTGCCGCGCAGATGGAGATCACCGAGGAAATGTGGAACGATGCCTTCGACAACACTGTCGTTTTCACGCGGAGCGGCGGAGAGACCGTGCCGCTGAACGATCAGTCCGCCTACAGATATGCCGTGATGCTCCACGCAAAGGACGGCTATTACTTCCCGGACAGCTTCTCCGTGATTTACGAGAATGAACGGATCAACGCGGATTCCTATTCCTGTGAATCGGACAGATCAACGGTTCTGCTTTACTGCGGATTTCTGCCGCTGACGGAAAGCACGGACGGACCGCCTGTTCTGTACGGCGACCTCAATGACAACGGAGACATCAATATCGGTGATGCTGTGCTGCTGATGCGGCTGCTCAACGAAGACAAGGAAGTGCCCCTCAGCGACACCGGCTTCCTTGCCGCAGATTTCAACTGTGACGGTGCTCTGACGATGCAGGATGCAAAGGATATGCTTCTGTATCTCGCGGGACAGAGCGTTCAGTCTGATCTGATGCTGTCTGATGAATTCGGTGCATTTGAGCTGCCGCAGCCGACCGAGGTCTGCACCCCGCTTCAGGAGGGCAGCAGTCTGGCGTTTGCATCGAATCCGCTCCCGGGTCTGACCATTTCGGCACCGGAAAATGCCCTCTCCTATGACGGACAGCTTCAGACTGCACCTTTGACCGAGAAAAGAACGCAGGAGCTGACGGAGCAGTTTAAACAGTACGGGATTATCATGGCGGCAGGATGGGAGATCCGTGCGGGGCTCGAGCCAGATGAACATCTGCCGGGCTATTATCACTCCGAATTCGATCTGACCTCGATTGAGCTGCCGGAGGAGCTGTATGATTCCGTGCGGGTCATGCGCGTGGACGACAACGGCGCGATTCACCGGTATGTGACGGAGGTCGAGGGCAGCACGGTCAAATGGGATTCCGACCAGAACAGCTTTGTCATCCTCGGCATCATTGCGGTCGGTGTCGCAGTTGCCGCACAGTTTTCCGGCATGACGATCGCCGCGATCTACACCGTGCAGATCATCGCGGCACTTGTGGCAGGCGCAGTGACGTACTGGGAATTCTCCCGGGGCGAAGCAGTCAAGCTGGAGG
>CAMNJD010000104.1 GCA_946540705.1 uncultured Ruminococcus sp.
CTCGACGTGAATTTTCCCTTTCTACAGGAAAATTCGGAATCTTCAAGGGTTCTCTTTTCTTGGTTGCATTGTTCAATTTTCAAGGTGCCGAGCCGCTGTCTTTCTTCCGGACAGCTTATTTATTATAGCACATTTTTTGAGGTTTGTCAAGCCCTTTCCAAAACTTTTTTCAAGTTTTTTCAGTGGCTTTCCGTTCGCCCTCTCCTGTGCCAGTCCCGCTCTCGCGGCGACTTGCTTATTCTACCACATATTCCTCCTTTTGTCAACCCCTTTTTCGAGGTTTTCCCTTTTTGACAATTTTGCGGAATCAATCTATCGGTCTTATGTCAAAATCACGATAACGCTTCGTTTGGGGTCTGCAAACACCCTGGGACGGGCGTCTCCGGTCATCTCCGCGAGCGCCTGCCGCGTCTCCGGATCACTCTGCAAAGCTGTTTTCGCCTGATCAAACGTATCTGTTCCGGCGCAGCGGAATTCGATCAGTCTGCCCGGGCGCTGCCCGTACCATGAGCGGATCATTTCCGGCAGTCTGCCCGGCTCATTCAGCACAAGCCCGTACATCTGATAATACGTTTTCGTGTGATCCGTACTTGCCGGCGGCGTAAACATGGTTTCATCCGGCAGATGATCGGCAAACACGGTATCCGGCACTGCAAAGCATGCGTGCGCGACCTCCCCGTCATAGCTGTCGTCATCGTCCCATGTCACATCTATATGGCAGTATTTTCCGTCGATCTTCGCCATATTCCAGATATGCGCCTCGCCGCGGTCTGTGGTTCCCGGGACGCACATTGCCTCCAGTCCGGCACGCCTTGCAGCATACAGAAACGCCTTTGCATAGCCCTCGCACTTCGCTGCACCCTCGACCAGACAGCCGTAGGCATCATCCGCATGCGGCGAATCTATATAAATGCAGCCCTGCGCGATCTCATCATGGATCCGCAGCAGCTTCTGCGCATCGCTCAGCACCGGCGAAATGCCCGACAGAATACGGTCTGCCGCTGCTTCCATTTTCCTTGTCATGTCCTCTGCCTGCGCACGCTCTGCCGTGTAATACATTGTCACGCGCTCCATTTCGGCGGAAGTCTCATAAACGCTGTCCAGGTAAAAGAATTCCGGCTCCTGCGTTGTCAGCAGCAGGTAGACCTTTTTATATTCGTCTGCGGTATAGGTTCCCGGCAGGCTGATCTCCGTGCGGAATTCCGAGATTCCGTGATACAGTGCGGAATACAGCTCCTTTTCGCGTTCATCGAGCTGCTGATACGGATAGCGGATATCCGCGAATTCATCGCCGTATGCTTCATGCTCTGTGCTGCTGCGGCGGTTCACGATCACGCCCATGCCGATCATCAGCACGATCAGAAAAACGGCAGCCGTAATCAGCGTCCTGAGCTGGGTACTGAGTGAGCGCATCGTGAATCCTCCGTTCTGTTATTCTCTGACCGCCTCGGGCGTCTGCACCGGCTCCGGCAGCAGCTCCGCCTTGATGCGGCTGATCCAGTTGTCCTCATAGGACAGCAAAGTATAGCGCACGCCGTCCTGCTCGGCAGCGGGACGCTCGCCCTCCTCGGGAATGCGTCCGAGCAGATGCACCACAAATGCGCTCATGGTATCGAATTCATCATCCGGCTCAAATTTCACGCCGAGCCGCGGCAGGATATCCTCCGGGTCCGCGCTTCCGGCGATCGAGAACACGCCCTGAGAGAGCTCCGTGATCTCGGCCTCCTCCTCGCCGTCATATTCATCCTGAATATTGCCGACGATCTCCTCCAGCAGATCCTCCATTGTAACCATACCGGCCGTTCCGCCGTATTCATCGGAAACGATCGCAAGCTGCATCTTTTCTCTGCGCATGCGCTGGAATACATCGCGGCATTTGGCTGTATCCGGCACGAAGATCGCGGGGCGCATCAGTTCTCTGACCGGTCTGTCCTCGGCCTTTCCGACAAGCGGCAGCAGATCCTTGACGAGCACGACGCCGATAATACTGTCGATCTGATCCTCAAAAACGGGAATGCGCGAGAATCCCTCCCGCATTGCCAGCTCGGCTGTCTCGGAGGCCGTTGCATCGGACGGCACGGCAGCGATGTCCTTGCGGTGCGTCATAACATCCGACACTGCGACATCATCGAACGAAAAGATGTTGTTGATCATCTCACGCTGGCTTTCCTCGATGCCGCCTGTTTCGTTGCCGGCATCGACCAGCAGGCGGATTTCCTCCTCCGTGACGACATCGACGCTGTCCGATTCGGGAATCCGGACGAGCTTGCAGAGCAGCGCTGTCACCGCAGAGGCGATTGCCCAGAACGGCGTCAGCACGGCGATCAGCACGCGCACGGTCGGCACGCAGAGCTTGGCGAAGCCCTCACTCCGGTGCAGCGCGATGCGCTTGGGGAACAGGTCGGTAAAGACCGCCATGACGAGCGTCAGCCCGAGGGTCAGGATGAGGGCAGTGAGAAGCCGCACCGGCAGGCCGCTGAGCCCCGTGCGGGCGAGCAGCGATTCGAGGCGCCCGCCGAAGAGTGCATAGCAGAACAGGCCGGTGAGCAGGGCGGAGAAAATGCGGTGCATGGTGAAGCTCCTGCGCAGTCTGGTCGGTTTGGAGATCAGCCGGTCGAGCGGCTGCCATGCAGGGTTCTCGCCGGCGCGGGCATGCACGACCGCATCGTTGATTTCTGTCAGAGCCGTTTCGCAGGCAGAATACCACGCACGCAGCAGTGCGATCAGCACCAGAAGCGCGATTGCGATCCATAATCGGCCGCCGTCAGTTTCCATAGAACAAAAATCCTTCCTTTCGCTCACAGCATGTGATTAGCATGATTATATTACATTTTCCCTCATTTGTCAACCCCGCAGTACGGGGGCGGGGTGGCCGACCGGGGATTATTTCATACGCTTCCGGCGATGTCAACCAAAGTTTTTGGTCGAGCTTTTTTCAAAAAGCTCGCGGAGTCCAGA
>CAMNJD010000105.1 GCA_946540705.1 uncultured Ruminococcus sp.
AGCGACGAGGGCTCTGCCCTCGACCCGCAAGCCTTTGAAAAGGCTTGAGCGAAACTTTTAATATGGGCGAAATTAAAACGATTTGTTTTACCTTATTTTCCGACCACCTAAATAATTTCATACCCTAATAATATAATATGAGGAATTGACAATGAGAGAGATCATTCTTGTAAAATACGGAGAAATGGCACTGAAGGGGCTGAACCGCAGCTCCTTTGAAGATGTGCTGCTGCGGAACATCCGCTACCGTCTGAAGCAGATCGGGAAGTTTTCATACACGAAAGCGCAGTCTACGATCTACATAACGCCCGAGGCGGATTCGGATGAGGCGTGCGATGAGCTGCTGTCGGCAGCGATGCCGCGTCTGAAAAAAGTATTCGGCATTGCTGCACTGGCACGGGCACTGACCTGTGAGAAGAACTGGGCAGATATCACGGAGCGTGCGGTTCCGTATCTTGCGGATGCACTGAAAACGGCAAAGACATTCAAGGTTGAAGCGAAACGCTCGGATAAGGCATTCCCGATGAAGTCACCGGAGATCTGCCGGGAACTGGGCGGCATCCTGCTCGAACAGTATCCGCATCTGAGCGTCAATGTCAACGAGCCGGATGTAACCGTAACCGTTGAGATCCGCGACACGAATGCATATGTGCATGCAGCGAGGGAGAAGGGCGCAGGAGGATTGCCGGTCGGAACAGCCGGCAATGCGATGCTGCTGCTTTCCGGCGGCATCGACAGTCCGGTCGCGGCATACATGATGGCGAAGCGCGGTTTGCGCATTACAGCATGTCATTTCGCAAGCCCTCCCTATACCTCTGAACGTGCAAGAATGAAGGTTGAGCAGCTTTGCGAAAAGCTGACGCCGTGGTGCGGCAGTATGGCATTCTACTGCGTGCCGTTCACGGAGATTCAGGAGGAGCTTCAGCGGAATTGTCCGGAGGAATTCTTCACGATTCTGATGCGCAGACTGATGATGGAGATTGCATGCCGCTTGGCCGAGCGCGATGACTGCGGCGCGATTATTACCGGCGAAAGCCTCGGACAGGTCGCGAGCCAGACCATGCCTGCAATCGCGTGTACGGATGCAGTTGCAACAATGCCGGTTCTGCGTCCGCTGATCGGTATGGATAAGGTCGAGATCGTTGACATCGCACGGAAGATCGACACGTTTGACATTTCGATTCAGCCGTATGAGGATTGCTGCACGGTATTCACGCCGCGGCATCCAAAGCTCAGACCGCATCTTGATGCAGTCGAGGAGGCACAGGCTGCCTTTGACTTTGCACCGCTGGTCGAGCAGGCAATTCAGAATACGGAGAAGAAGATCTTTGCTCAGCACATTTCAGAAAGTCAAAATATTTAATATTAAATGTGTGTAACCGAAAGCGAAATGTTCCACATGGAACAACTGACGCAGAGATTACAGTAAAAAGCGTGCGCTGATTGCCACATTTACTCATTTATTGGTGAATATCATGAAAATTGAAAGCATTATTCAAGCTGAATACGGGAAAGATGACCAAATAATGACCGGCGACCTTGACAAAGTGACGGCAAGTGTAGTACAATGTTTATTGGAGAATAGGCAAACTCTGGCGACGGGCGAAAGCCTGACCGGTGGCCTGCTCTCTGAACGTATTACATCAGTGCCAGGCGCATCACAGGTCTTTGAACTGGGTATATGCACCTACTCTGATCGGATGAAGCGAGACTTGCTTCATGTACCGTCCGGTATCCTCACACAGTACGGTGCCGTCAGCCGTCAAACCGCCCTTTCGATGGCGGAAGGCCTGATGCATCGTTCCGGTGCGGATCTCTGCCTGACAGTGACCGGACTTGCCGGACCCGGCGGCGGTACTGCGGAAACTCCCGTTGGTACTGTCTATGCCGGCTTCGCTTATCAGAATCAGGTGACTGCTGCATGCCTGAAGCTATACGAGCTTCCGGGTCTTGACCGCAGCGGTATCCGGCACATGACCGCGTTGTGCGTGTTTCAAATCGCGGAACAATTACTGCGGGCTGACAGGTGAACATATCTGTCCGCCGCAGATACCTGCGCAGCGAACCGGCGGAGGAAGCACGATCCAGTGCCGTGACGAACCCGGAAAGCTGCAGATGATGGAGGCGTTCTTTAATCATGGATCATGAATATAACCGAGAAACAAACCGCGCTGAGTACGGAAAGCATTTTCGCAATTCCGATCAGCCGGAGCAGACCGGTACCGGCGCAGAAACTGCTCGTGCAGCTTCCCGCTCTGATTCCGGAAGGCCGAGATCATACGGTTCACGCATTATGCTCAAGGGCGCCGCAGGACATGCGGACCGCGATGCAAAAAGCGAAGATACCGCATCGGTCGGAGCCCGAACGGATCAGCTTAGCCGGAACCGCGACGGCATTGCGGATCATACCGCTGAAGATTCCTTCAGACGGAACGGTGCGCATGCTTCATACCCTTCGGATTCCCTCGATTCCTCCCCGCAGGGCGGACGCCATGCAAGGAGAGCGGCTGTGCCAAAGCCGGGTGCGGGAACACGGAACAGACGGAGACCGGCAGCGGACACTGAGCTGGCGGAGAATGTCGAAGCCGTTGCACTGAAGCCGGCGAAGAAGGGGAAGAAGAAGAAAAAACGCAAGGCTTATACAGCCACGGATGTCCTGAAGATTTTTATTCCGTGGCGGGGTGACTCTGCCTTCGAGGGACTGCGGAAGATTATCTTTACTTCGGCAGTCTGTGTGGTCGGTGTCTGTACTTTCCTGATCAGCAGCTATTACATTGATCTGTATCAGGCGAAAAAAGAGTACGAAGATATGCAGCTCAGACTCGAGGAGACGCTCAACAACAGAAGCTTTACCCGTCCTACCTATGTCGAGGACTCAGTGACAGGTGAGATGGTCGAGTATCTGGAGTACAATGAGATCGCCGAGCAGTACCTCAGCCAGAACCCGGATATGGTCGGCTATATCCGCATCAAGGATACAATGGTCAGCTATCCCGTGGTTCAGAAAAAATCAAATGACATCAACCAGAACATGAACGACTATTACCTTTATCGCACGTTCCACCAGGAGAGCTCCCGTTCGGGATGCATCTTTATGGATTACCGGAATCACTTTGACGATGTGGCTGATCACCGCAGAATCATGGATAATTCCGAGAACCTGGTGATCTACGGGCATAATATGAATAATATGACAATGTTCGGAAGCCTCCGCAATTACTACCGCAACCCGGGCTATTATATGCAGCATCCGGTCGTTGAACTCTATTCACTCTATAATCTCTACCGGTTCAAGATTTTTGCGGTGTTTATTACTGACGGCGAGGATTTCGATTCTGAGTACGCCTTCGACTGCTGGAATATCCTGGAGCTCGATGACGAAGACAGCTTTTATGAATTTGTAAACAATGCAAAGAAACGTACTGTTATCAACACAGATGTTGATGTGGAGTATGGCGATCAGCTCCTGACGCTTTACACTTGCCACGGACTGCATCAAGATGCGAAGCTGATACTTCTGTGCAGACAGGTGCGTGACGGTGAAGACCCGCTGGAGGGTACGCAGACTGCCACTCTGAATGACAATGTGCTGTACACCCAGAAATACTATAATTACGGCCACCCCGTTACGTTTGATCCCGATAAGTTCGTGCCCTACGGCCCGAAGTCGTAAGGGGTGAAGAAACATATTAACAGAGGCAATTCGGAAGCCGCTGCCGTGAAACGTACTTGTTTCCCTCAGCTGCCGGCGGATCGCTGAAGTATACGCTGCATCATACCGTTCAGACTGTCCGGAGCGAACAGCCCGGCAGAACGCAGAACTCCCTGCGGCGCGCAAATCCGCGGTGTGATACCTCGCAGCAAACAGAAACAGAGATGCGGAACAGGATTTGTGTTTCCTGCATCATTTCACAAAAGGGTGAGCGCGGCTGTGCGAAACGGGTAACCGCATGCCGGCGAAAGGAGCGACAATAACGATTTGAGACAAAATCCCCACAGCAATCTTGGGGAAATAAAGCCGGTTTCAGCCGGTGAGATTGAATATATGGAGAGAAACTATGCAAGCTCGAACGCGAAGAAACCGCGTGGCGATTCTGGTTTCACTGACCCTGTGCTTCACCAGTACATGTGATATGCAGGGCGACAGATTCGACACGCAGCGCTCAAGAGCTGCCAATATTGCGTATGCAGCCATGACCGGCGATTTTGCCGTCAGCTCGGACGTACAAGCCGAGCCGGACGCAGTTTCCGGAAATGACAGCTCCGATGAGAGTGCAGACGCATATAAAGTCGCTGACTGGTGGAAGGCATCTTTAAGTGAATACGATGGAAGCCTGACGCTGATCAGTTACGAGGCAGCGTACACGGAGCCGGACGAACCGCTAACGATGACCAGTGCAACGATTTCTGATACGTCAACGACCACTGAGACAACTTTGATCTCTGACCGCGTTGATGATTACGATAGTATTGAGAGTAGTGAGTACACCCAGGAATTAGACTTTTCATCCGGTACAACTGTTGTGACAACCGTGCCTGTCCCGGCCGCTACAATGGCTCCTGCGGTACAGGCAGCACCCGGCAGTGTAGTATTTTATTCGTCCGGATACGGCCACGGCGTCGGCATGAGCCAGAACGGTGCAAACTTTTATGCCATGTACGACGGCTGGACCTACGATCAGATTTTAGGTTTTTACTATCCCGGCACCACACTCGTTCAGACCGGTGCTTCGGAATATGACAGAATTACTGTTGACGGAAAGACAGATACCGTCGTGTCAATTATTTCTCAGATTTGCTACAATGAGATGGGTTCTTCCTTCTCAGTGGAGGCGATCAAAGCGCAGGCCGTTGCTGCTTACACCACGTACCTTTATAACGGCCACGGATCCGGTATGATCTGCAAAGCGAACCCGCCTCAGAATGTCGTTGATGCCGTTCGTTCGGTTCTCGGCATCGCGGTCTACTATGATAACAAACCGGCACTGACTTCTTTTTATGCATCCAGCGGCGGCGCGACTGCTTCCTGCAAGGATATTTTCTACGGAGATATCCCGTATCTTATCAGCCGCCCCGTCAAGTATGACGACACGTCTGACCCGAATTATTCCTGCTCAAAGGTGTTTACTGCCAGCGAGCTCAAATCGAAGCTCGAGAATAAGTACCATGTGCAGCTCTCAGGCAACCCATATGATTGGATTCAACTTCAGTACGGTGACGGCGGCTATGTTGCGACAGCCATCATCGGCGGGAAAGTTAGCGTGAAGGGCAATGAACTGCGAACTGTGCTTGGACTCCGTTCTCCGAAGTATTCGTTTGAGTGCCGTTGAGGTGCTCCGATATACAGGGATATTCCGGAAGAATGTTCGTTCATCAGTTTTGACATCATGGAACGGCAGATAGTCTGTGGACGAAATTGTAATGATGACCCTTTATGGGATTAGATTAGATGAACTTTTAGATTTTAGATGAGAAAAAATCCCGTACAGATTCTGTGCGGGATTTTTTGAAAATGATTTTATCTGAGGGAGCGTTTTTATGAAAAAGAATCGTATCACATCCGCTGTGATATCCGGTTCGCTGATCGCGCTGACTGCGTTGTCTTACTTTGACGCGTCGGCGGTTTCAGGATCGGATATCCGACATCTTGTGCAGTCGCTGACTGCCGCCGGAGATCCGGTCAAGGCCGATGATCACAACGGTGACAGCCGGGTGAATGCAGTTGACTTAACGCTGATGAAGCGTGCTGCTCTTGCAGAAGAGCAGAGCGGCGAGAGCAAAAAATCAGTGATCCCGGCAACTGCCGAAACGGTGAAGCTGATCGGCAGAACTCAGCTCACCGACGGTACGCAATGGCTTGTGCAAAGCGGCTCGGCTGCGGAATGTACCATCACCGCGACCGCTGCCAGCGTCACGATTGCCGGTGACGGCTGCGTCTATTCTGACGAGAAATACCGTCCCCGCTACGCGGTCTATGTCGATGACGAGCTGGTCAAGGATGTGGTAATGGATGAGCCTGAGCAGGTTGTTGAGCTGTTCAGCAGCACTGCACAGCGAACTGCAAAGGTCAAGGTGATTCATCTTTCCGAAGCGAACAACGGTGCTGTCGGTGTGAAGAATTTTCAGGTTACATCCGGTGCATCGAAGCCTGTGAAGCCGACCGCGAAAAAAGATCTTTCGATCGAATTTATCGGCGACTCGATTACCTGCGCTTACGGTGTCGAGGCGGATACGCAGTATGTTAATTTTGAAACTGCTACGGAGAATTTCACGCTTTCGTATGCTTACCTGACGGCACAGATGCTTGATGCGGACTACAGTGCAGTCAGCTACAGCGGTCACGGTATTGTGTCCGGTTACACAAATGACGGCACGATCAATACGGAATCTCTGGTTCCTCCCTGCTATGAGCTGGTCGGAAAGCCTGCGGATTACAACACCGCATGGGACTTTGCCGCAAATCCAAGTGACGTTGTTGTGCTGAATCTCGGCACGAACGACGGAACATATGTTGAAAAGGAGCCGGAGACACGGGCACTTGAATACAGAGCAAAGTATGTTGATTTCCTGAAGCTGATTCGGAAAAACAATCCCGATGCGGCGATTATTTGTACGCTTGGTATCATGGGGCGTGAAGATCTGTATCCGGAGATTGAAGCTGCCGTTGCGGAGATGAAGGATCCGAAAATCTCATGCTATCAGTCTCCGACGCAAAAATCCTCCGACGGTTACGGTGCGGACTGGCATCCCTCGCCGGTGACACATCAGCTCAATGCATATCTTCTCGCAGACAAGATTTGCGAAGCGATCGGACGCGAGTCGAGCAAAATCGGTATTGATCTTGCGATGAACGGCGAATACGGCGCGGTGATCGACACCTCGAACGGTGCAAACGGCTGGCCGTATTATGCAGAATGGAACAAGTCTCTGAATCTCAATATTGCAGCGGGCGGCAAGGATCCGGAGGAGATCATCGGCTATGTCCGGAATCTGAATCTGCCCAAGGGCGGCTACGAGCTTGCATTCGATGTGAAGGGCGTTGACAGTGTCGCTGTTCCGTATGCAGTCCGCAGCATGGATGATCACAGCGTGATCTATTGCTCCGGCAAGTCGGACGGAAGCAGTGTGCTTGCGCCGTTTACGCTGGATGCACCGGCGGAGAACTGTGAGATCGTCTTTTTGATCGGCGACCTCGGTGCAGTTAATCTGACATTTGAAAATGTAACGCTTTATAAGCGTTCATAAAAATGAGAGGCAGAGCGTGCATGCTCTGCCTCAGTCTGTCGAAAAAGGTATCGCTGCGCGATGATTGATAATGGGCTCCGCTCAAACCCGCCAAAGGGACATTGTCCCTTTGGAATCCCATTATAAACAAAATGAAAGAAAATGCGTGATTTTTCATTTTCTTCTATAAATG
>CAMNJD010000106.1 GCA_946540705.1 uncultured Ruminococcus sp.
AACGGTCACGAGCATCATCCTGACGGCGATATTCTGCAAGGACTGCACGACGCAAAGCCCGATCTGCCGGATATTCCGAATCCCGCACCGAGAGGGGCGAGACGATGAGCGACAAACTGAATGTCCCGCATCCCCGAAAGAAAATAGACAAGACAACCCTGATTGTGCTCAGCATAATCGGGGTTGTGCTGTTGGTCGGTTGTGTCGTGCTCGGCGCGGCGTTTGACTATGCGCTCGGCAAGGACGGTTCGATTGACGGCAGCAAGATCAGCCCCGCACTCAGTTATGTGCTGTCGCATCTGTCGCTGATTGTATCTGCACTCTCAAAAAAGGGCAGCTATGCGCCGAAAATGCTGTTTGTCGGTGTCTGCGTAATCGGGATATTCGCCCTCTATAAATACAGCGAAGAACCGAAACGGCTGCACCGGCGCGGCACGGAGCATGGCTCTGCAAAGTGGGGCGACGAGAAAGAAATCCGTGCGCTGGCGGACAAGGAAAAGACGTATCAGCTTGCGCTACGGGATGAAAACGACAGGTATCTCTACGATGATAAGGGCGATTTCATCTGCGCGGAAGTGGATGCAAACATTGTGCTTGCAAAAAATGTGCTGCTTGCACTGAATACCAAACAGCACCGGCTGAACCTCAATACTCTTGTGATTGGCGGCTCCGGCAGCGGCAAAACGCTGTTCTGGGTTATCACAAACATCTTGCAGCTTAACACCTCGTTCGTCATCACCGACCCGAAAGGCGAAATCTACCAAGCAACGGCAAAACTGCTGCAAGAGGCAGGCTACGAGGTTCGTGTATTTAACACGATTCAGATGGAACATTCCAATAACTATAATCCGTTTCACTACATCTACGACCACAACGGCGACTTGTGCGAGGACAATGTCAAGAAGATGGCGGATGTACTGTTTCAGGCGACAAAGGGCGACGGCGAAAAGGATGATTTCTGGTCGCAGAAGGGTCAAACTGTGCTGCTGGCACTGATGTTCCTGCTGATCGAACAGTCCGAGTATAACGCCTTGTTCGATGAAAACGGCAAGATTGTCCCCGGAACACGCGACGAAACAAATCTCAATTTCTATGCGATCACCGAAAAGATGCGCGGGCTGCAATATCCCCCGCAGGGCTCGCAGAAGCCGGACGGATTCTTTATGACGCAGCTTCCCGGTGAATCTGCGGAAGCATTTGCCGCGCGGCAGGAAAAAGGGTTCCTCTGTCCGCTGGACCGCGAATTTCTGGAATTGCAGCGCCGCAAGCCGGATACGCTTGCATTTCGGCTTTATAAGGAAATCCGGAATGCGCCGGAAGAAACAGGACAGTCGTTCGTGTCAAGTGCGAATGTCAAGACGTTCTTCTTCAATCTGGAAAATCTCAAAAATCTGACCTGCTGCGACAATGTGCATCTGGAATCGCTCGGAGACAAAAAGACGGCGCTTTTTATCATCATTTCTGCTACAAATGCAACCTATAACTTTCTGGCATCCATGATGTATACGCAGCTTTTCGATACTCTGTCCAATCGGGCGAATTTCAAATATCACGGCACACTGCCGTCGCACGTTCGCTGCATCATGGACGAGATGGCCAACATCGGACAAATCCCAGACTTTGACAAAGTGATCGCCTTTGTCCGATCTATGGGAATGAGCCTGAATGTGATTATCCAGAACCTTGCACAGCTCAAAGCAAGATACGAAAAAACATGGGAAGTCATTACCGGTAACTGCGATTCCACGATCTTTTTGGGCGGTAAAGAGGAAACAACTTTGAAGTCAATCTCCGAAGCACTCGGCAAGGAAACGATTGACGTCAAGGAACAGAACCGCACAAAGGGTAAACAGTCCAGCACTTCCGAGAACAACAGCATTCTCGGCAGAGAACTGATGCAGCAGAACGAGCTTGCGACCATGCCGATCAGCGATTGTATCGTCATGGTGCGGTCACATAACCCGTTTTATGCGAAAAAATATCCCGCATTCGATCATCCGAATTTCCGCTTTACGGGGCTGTCTGACGATGCAAACCGCGCAGATATTACGCAGATTCGCTCGGTGACAGTCGCGGAGTTTGAAGCGGAGCAGAAAGTGCAGCGTACCAAAGTCATAAAGCAGTATGAAGCAGCCAGAACCGCTGCGGTAAAGCCGAAAGAGAAGCCCGATGAAGTGCTGTACACCGCAGCAGAACCGGTTGTGACTGCCGATGAAATCCCCACAAACTACGAGGATATTCTGGACATGGAAACGGAGATTGCATCTGTGTCCGGCGCAGAAACTTATGCAGAAGATACCCATTATTATGGCATTCCCGATGATGAGATTGTGAGCCGCGATATGGGTGAAGCCATCAGACCGCCAAGGGAGGTGTTGCACGATGAAGAAACAGAGATTGCCCCCGCGGTAATTGACGAGGACGCAGAAACCGTCACGGTTCCGGAGCCGGAGGAACCGGAAGAACGGTCATATTATGATGTCCCTGCCGATATACCGGACATTCTGGACTGTCTGGCTGACGAGGACTGCGAAGCTGTGCTCGAAACGGACGAAACATTCCCGAACGAGGGGCATATTCCAAAGAAATTTACAGACGGTGTCAATTCTTTCAATGAAAGTTTTGACGATGATGTTTTCTATGACTGAGAGGTAAATGAAATGAAGCTGAGAATGAAGAAGAATGCAAAGTTTGCAAAGATTTTCACTGTTCTGTTCACCATTGCTGTTATGACTTCGCTCTGCGCGGTTACGGCATTTGCAACCGGCGGCGCGGGCGGTTCCGAAGCTGCGTATCAGTCCACGATCACGTTTTTCATTACCTGGATTCGCCGTATCGGCATGATGGTCGCGTTTGTCGGTGCAATCATGTTCGCGCTTGCGATCAAGAACAACGATGCCGAGCAGAAGCAGGCAGGTCTGATTACGATGATCGCCGGATTCATTGTCGCCGCACTCTGTGCCGCGTCGAGTATGTTTGATCTGTTCACCTGATCCGCATTGGCTGACCCGCCTTGCCTTCGGGCAGGGCGGGCATAGCCCGATTTAAGGAGGATGCGTATGCAAGTTTTACCTATGATAGCAGCGATTCTCCCCGACACCGGCGCACCGGCTAATCCTGCGGTACTGGCACAGACCGGTCTGGAATTCTTCGGCAGATGGATTTCCCGCATCGGCGGGCTGGTCGCGTTTATCGGTGCAATCAAGTTTGCGCTTTCGATCAAATCCGATGAAACGCGTGATCA
>CAMNJD010000107.1 GCA_946540705.1 uncultured Ruminococcus sp.
CGTCAGCTTTCACCGTGAAAAATACGTCGCGGCAGGCGGCCCCGACGGCGGCGACGGCGGCAAGGGCGGCGATATCCTCTTTGTCGCAGATGACCACGATTCCTCGCTGCTCTCCTTCCGCTATAAACGGAAGTATATTGCGGAAAACGGCCAGAACGGTGCGGCAAAGCGCTGTACCGGCAAAAGCGCACCCGATCTGATTATTAAAGTTCCGCGCGGCACAGTCATCCGGGAAGCACAGAGCGGCAGAGTCATGGCTGATATTTCCGGCGATGAACCCGTCATTCTCGCAAAGGGCGGCAGAGGAGGCAAAGGAAATCAGCACTTCGCATCCTCCACACGGCAGGTTCCGCGCTTCGCAAAGCCCGGCTATGACGGCGAAAAATTCGATGTGATTCTCGAATTAAAGCTGCTGGCGGATGTCGGTCTTGTCGGCTTCCCGAATGTCGGAAAGTCTACGCTGATCTCTGTCGTATCCGCCGCAAAGCCGAAAATAGCAAACTACCATTTCACCACGCTGGAGCCTGTGCTCGGTGTCGTGAAGATCGACGATGAACGCTCCTTTGTCATGGCCGATATTCCGGGCCTGATCGAAGGCGCTGCACAGGGTGCGGGTCTGGGGCATTCCTTCCTCAGACATGTCGAACGCTGCCGCCTGATCGTTCATGTACTGGACTGCGCCGGAAGCGAGGACCGTGATCCGATCGACGATTTCGAGAAGATCAATACCGAGCTGTTTAATTTCTCCGAGGATCTGAGCCGCTGTCCGCAAATCATTGCGGCCAATAAAGCCGACCTTGCCTCAGAGGATCAGATCGAACGGCTGCATGCGTATATCGCGGAAAAGGGATTCCCCTTCTTTGTGATCTCCGCTGCCGCCGCACAAGGCACCAAACCGCTGCTGGACGAAATCGCAAGGACGCTTGAGACTCTCCCGCCGGTCAAACGGTTTGAGCCGGAGGCTGCACCGGAAGTTCAGCCTGAAGATGCAAAGCGCTTTACAATCGAAATTGACGAGGAGGGCGTGTATCAGGTCGATGCTCCGTTTATGGAGCCGATTATGCGCACGGTCAACCCCGACGACTGGTCGTCGCTGCAATATTTCGAGCGTGTTCTCCGAAGCAGCGGTATCATAGACAAGCTGGAGGAAATGGGTGCAAAGGAGGGCGTGACCGTTTCGATCAACGGTTTCGAGTTTGACTATGTCGATTGATCTGCTGCAAACCAATCCCCCGCTGACGCCCGATGAGGCAAGGCTCTACAGTCCGCTGACACTCGCATTTCTGGGCGACAGCGTCTATGAGGTCATGGTGAGGGAAACGCTTCTGCGAGAGGCGAACCGTCCTGCCAGACAGCTTCACGAACAGGCGGTCGCGCATGTCCGGGCTGCATATCAGGCCGGTGCGAGTGAACGCATCGCGCCGATGCTGACAGAAGAGGAAGCAGATATACTCCGGCGCGGACGCAATGCAAGCGGCATCAGCGTCCCCAAGCACGCGACCCCCGCTGATTACCGAAAAGCAACAGGCTTTGAATGCCTGTTCGGATATTTATTCCTGTGCGGACAGACTGATCGGCTCCGCACGCTCTTTACCGTGATCTGGCAGGAGGCTGCACAGCATCACGAGGATACAGAATAGGAGGATTCTTATGTCAGGACATTCCAAGTGGAACAACATCAAGCGCAAAAAGGAAGCGACTGATGCTGTCAAAGCAAAGATCTTTACAAAGATCGGCAGAGAGATGATGGTCGTCATCAAAGAGGGCGGCCCCGATCCGAATAATAACAGCAAGCTGCGCGATCTGATCGCTAAGGCAAAGGCCAATAACGTCCCGAATGACAACATCGACCGCCTCATCAAAAAGGCAGCCGGCGACAGTGACAAAAATAACTATGAGAGCCTTACCTATGAGGGTTACGGTCCAAACGGTGTTGCAGTCATCGTTGAGTGCCTCACCGACAATAAGAACCGCACTGCGGGCAATATCCGCCACTACTTTGACAAGTTCGGCGGGAACCTCGGAACGACCGGCTGTGTTTCGTACCTGTTCTCAAAGAAAGGCATTGTCGTGCTGGAGCATGACGGTGAGCTCGAGGAGGATGCGGTTCTGGAGGATGTGATGGAGTTCGGCGGTGATGACATGACCTTTGAGGAGGATTCTGTCGAGATCGTCTGCGACCCGTCTGCACTGAGCGAGCTGCGTGAGGGTTTGACCGGTAAGGGCTATCTGGTCGCTTCAGCAGAAGAGGAGGAAGTCCCCAGCACGTATGTCACCCTCACAGAGGAGGAGTCCATCCGCAAAATGGGCCTGCTGCTCGAACACCTCGAGGATGATGACGATGTGCAGAACGTATGGCACAATTGGGACATGCCTGCTGAGGACTGATTGGCTGAAAAGCAGCACTTGACATTTCTTGCCTTTTATGCTAAACTAAGAACAGATAAGAGGGAGTAGCCGGCAGCCTTCCCCCACTGGCGGAATAGCTGTCTTTCGCGGCGCCATACCCGGTTGCGATTCGCAATCCGCCCGAAAATCAAACGGCAAGACTTTTATCGCGGCAGACGGATCTGTCTGCTGCGGTAAAGGTCTTTTTTATTTGCTCCCCGCAGAAAGGAATGGGCTTATGGAAGTATTGTATGAAAATCTCCTGAACCTCGACTGGAAGATGATCGTCATGTGGCTGATCGGCGGTGTGCTGATCTGGCTTGCGATCAAAAAGGACATGGAACCGACGCTCCTGCTGCCGATGGGCTTCGGCGCGATCCTTGTGAATCTGCCGCTCTCCGGCGCTGTCTCGCATTTTCTGGAGGACGGCTCCCTCGACGGAGAAGCCGG
>CAMNJD010000108.1 GCA_946540705.1 uncultured Ruminococcus sp.
AGCGTTCAAAAAGCGAGGAAAATGGGGGCTTGGGGGAAGAGACCCGAAGGGGGTGTCTTCCCCCATTCACCGATCTTTTGCACCGCTGAATACAAAAATGCAAAATGCAAATCCATATCTATCACTCCCCGATTCAGCCACTCCCGGAGTTCTCATTAAAAATCCGCCGCTTGCACTTGAATCAGCGGTTCCCGAATGCCGGCGCGGGCTCTGCGTCGGCGCACCAGTAGCGGTCGGGCTGCGGGATGAGCTTCTCGAAGTTCTGACGCCCGCCCTTCCAGCCTTCCGGCACAAAATCCTCAAAGCGATCCTGAGCAGGCAGCAGATAATACTGCACCCGGCTGTCAAAATCCACAAACATCAACGGCAGCAGCTTCTTCCGCGCCTCGTCCGATTCTGCCCGCATATACAGATACGCCAGCTCTGCGGATGAGACCGCGTTCAGCATGATCTTCTCGAAAAATTCCTTTGCCGTGGACTTATCCACGACCGGAATCCGGAAGCGCGAGGCCAGAAATTCCCCGAAGGAGCCGATCTCCCGCACAAACTCATGCAGCGGACGCCCCTGCCGCTTGTACTTCAGGTCGAGGCTGTCATAGTAGCGGCGGTAATCCAGCCGCCAGATCGTCTTGTCCGTGACATACCACTGAAATTTCTTCTTGAACACCGTTCCGACAATGATCTGATCTTCTTTGATTTCCATTGCAGACCCTCCTTAAATAAACATAAATGCCAGCAGATCCCATACCATATGCACCAGAACCGGCACAAGCAGGTTCTTCGTTCTGAGGAAAATATAGCTGAAAAGTACACTCAGCACAATGATGGTTACAAAGCCGAAGCCTGCAATGTTCCTGACAAATTCGCCGTCATGAATCCATCTCGGAAAGTGAATGAGGAGAAACATCACTGCATTGACACCGACCGCAACCCGGTCGTTTTCATTCTTTGCTGCTGCATTGAGCAGCCAGCCCCGGAAAACCGTTTCCTCGGTAATGCCGACAAACAGCACAATGATGACCGAGTCAAGCCCGAAGGACGGCTGCAATGCGATCTTTCCGTGCATTCTGTATGCACTGATCAGCAGGTACACCGTCATGATGCCGAGCCCGCAGAGCAGCTTCAGCCACGGGATTTTGTTTGTGAACATCTCCTTCAGCCTGATGACCACGCAGTCTGCGTATTTGTGAACGAGCAGCATTGCCGGCAGCGTCCAGACCAGATTCTTGATCAGAGCGCTCCGCAGAAGCTCCATGACGACGGGGTTTCCCTCTGCGAGGGAATCCTTGATCAGCAGCTCAAAGACTGCCCATGCGCCGTAAAACAGCACACAGTAGATCACCAGTACCGCAATCGGAACACGTTTCTTCGTCTGTTTGATTGTTGTTTGCTCCATTTATTCTCCTTATCTGAACAGGGTGCGCAGCAATTCTGCGCTGAGCACCGTATCCGGCTGAAATTGCTCTGACTGTACATAATCTGTGACTGCATGATGCAGCCGGTTCATTGAAATATCGTCGGGCATTTCATCAAAACGCACCGTGCAGACCAGCAGCGCCCCGCCGCAGACGGCCGCCTCGAAGATCAGGCCGAGGCGGTGATTCCGCTCGACATTGTCGATCATCTGCACCGCCGGCCGGTATCCCGCGGGTGCGGCATCCAGCACGGCGCAGTCTGCGTGACTGACCGCCCCGTACCACTGCGGCGTGGAATAATCCGCGCTGAACATTGCCCTTGCGATCGGGTGCTCCGCATCTATGCAGAGTCCCATTGTGCCGACCGGCGGGGTCTTTCCCATAGATTCGGAAATGATGCGGAACATGTGGTAGTTCCAGAAATCGGCACAGTAAAAGCCCGCGATCTTCTCTGTGATCTGCGCCGGCAGCAGCAGCACGCGCCCGCCGTTTTGCAGATACGGCTCGGCTTCCGTGAAGCTGTGCGCGATGATGACATCCTCACGCACCGGCGTGACCGGCGGCAGAACGGTGATCTCCCACGCATTCTGTACCTGCTCCTGCGGCAGCGAGAGCGTCAGCTTTGCATGGCCGATGCAGTCCGCGGGGATGTGCAGCGTCAGCTCCGTCAGCCGGACGAACTGCGGTGTCAGCTCCGGCACCGCGATTTGCTGCGTCACGGTGAAATCGCCGCAGACAAACGTGACCTGCATGGTCTGTGCGGGCAGCAGCGGGCGGTTATTGCGCAGAGCAGCGCCGACCGTGACCGTCTGTCCGGATTCCCATACAAACGAGTCAAACACCGCCAGCGGCACCAGATCGCCGCAGAACCCGCGCCAGTCCTTCGGCTCGATGAAGCCCTTGTTTTCGCGCAGCGCATTCAGCATGCCGACCAGTGCCGTACCCTGACCGGGGAAATCCTGCAAATCAAGGAGCTGGAAGCCGGCGACATGCGGCGAGCGCATTGCTGCCTCGATCTCCAATTTGTAGCAGTCGCGGGAGAGCCGTCCCGAACAGCGGAAGAAATCCGCGGCCTGTCCGCCCATGCCCGCCTGTTCGAGCCGTTCGCGGAAGATCTCAAAATTCCGCGCTTCGACCACACCTGTATATTTCGGGATCTCACCGAAATCCGGGTATACATTATACTGTCCGACCTCATGCGTCACGGCAGGCACCGACGGAACAAACGCCGCCTTCCGGTTCTGTGCCTTCACGCGCTTCACGCCCGTGCCGTACTGAATGTCGATCTCGGTTTCTCCGGCATATTTTTCCCAGATCTCCGAGTTACCTTCCTCCAGCTTGATCAGACAGAGTGTAACCAGTCTCGCCACTTCCATGGAGTGAACATACGCTTCTTCGTCATGAAGACGTAAGGACTCCATAAAGGCATTGACCAGAGGGTCTGCCAAGACCTGTACCATCTTGTCCGGGTATTTTTCAATTAACAACGACATTGATCTTCCTCCTCTCCCTC
>CAMNJD010000109.1 GCA_946540705.1 uncultured Ruminococcus sp.
GGCTCGATGTTTGCGCAGCAAACTCGACACAGCGAAGCGAGGGGCGCCCCCATTTTGAATCCGTCGGAGACACTTTCTCGACAAACTGGAATACCCGGCAAACGCCGGGTATTCTCCATTTCTGTAAGTGTGACAGTTTTTTAGCGTGCTATTTTTTGAACATCTGATATGATATAATGATAAAAACGAGAGGAGGCGGTATGATGGAAAACCTGATTCAGGCAGAGCAAAGTGTTTCGGAGCTGCCGATGGACTGGGATATTGTATTTGATTCCGGTATCCCGGAGCAGGAAACGCAGACACAACACATCCCGGACGCGCTGGTGCATTGCCTGACCACGCTCGGGCGAGTGGATATTGATTATATCGCCGCGCTCACCGGCACAGACTGCAAAACCGTGATCGCCGCGCTGAAAGGTGCGATCTATCAGAATCCGCTGACATGGAACGGGAGCTTTTATGAGGGCTGGGAAACTGCCGATGAATATCTTTCCGGCAACCTGATAAAGAAGCGGCAGGAAGCCAGAGCGGCAAATGCGAAATTCAGCGGTCTCTTTGCAGACAATATCAAAGCAATCGACGCTGTGCTGCCGCCTGCTGTTGCAGCGGATGACATTTATGTGACGCTCGGCTCACCGTGGCTGCCCGCCGATCTCATCGACGAATTCATCAGGACAGTATTCGGCAAGCCGCGTATCCGCGTCTGGGATGCTGAAGCCCTGTGTACGGTGCATGATGAGCTGACCGGTACATGGGAGATTCCGTATAAATCCAGATACCGCCACAGTGCCCGCGTGCGCAATACATACGGTACCGACCGGCTGGAGGCGCTGCATATCCTCGAACAGACGCTGAACATGAAAACCGTCTCCGTGACCGATGAGATTCCGTGCGCAGACAATAAAAGCGGAAAAAAGCGGGTCATTAATGAAACGGAAACTGCTGCGGCACTGGACAGGCAGCAGAAGCTCATCGCGAAATTTCAGAAATGGGTGTGGGATGATCCAAAACGGAAAGCGCGGCTTGAGCAGATTTACTCGGAGCGGTACGGAAGTGTGCGCCGAAGGATTTTTGACGGCTCCTTTCTGGTTTTTCCGGGTATGTCGCCTGCGATCCGCCTCTACCCGTATCAGAAAAATGCCGCCGCACGGATCATTTTCACGCCAAACACGCTGCTGGCTCATGATGTCGGCGCGGGCAAGACCTACATCATGATTGCAGCGGGTCAGGAGCTTCGCAGAATGGAGCTTTCGCAGAAAAATCTGTATGTTGTGCCGAACAATCTGGTCGGGCAGTGGCAGCAGATTTTCAGGGAGATGTACCCGGACGCAAGGCTGCTCTGTGTTGAACCGAAATGCTTTTCACCCGCCAGACGGAATGATACGCTCGCGCAAATCCGCGATGAGGATTTCGACGGTATTATCATGGCATATAGCTGCTTTTCGCAGATCCCGATTTCTGCGGAAAGCCGCGCAGACGCAATTCGCGAGCAGATCGGTCAGATTCAACAGCAGCTCAAAAATCCAAGGAAACGCAGTCCCGGATTGAAAAGAGCGCTTGCAGAGCTGGAAAAATCCCTGATGAAGCTCGAATTTGAACGCCTCGGGCCGAAGCCGGAAATCTGCTTTGATGAGCTCGGCATCACCCGGATGTTCGTGGATGAGGCGCATAATTTCAAGAATGTGCCGATTCAAACAAAAACAGACAAGGTACTCGGCATCAGCAGCGCCGGCTCGAAAAAATGTCAGGATATGATGGATAAGGTGCATCTGATTCAGCGTCAGAATAACGGAAAAGGGGTGACTCTTGCAACCGGCACGCCGATCACGAACTCGGTCACAGATGTATATGTGATGCAGCGCTATCTGCAAAGCGGCGAGCTGGCTATGCTCGATCTTCTGAGCTTCGACAGCTGGATCGGGATGTTTGCAGAGCGCGTGACGGAGTTTGAGATTGACGTCGATACAAGCAGCTACCGCCTTGCGACACGGTTTGCAAAATTTCACAATCTGCCGGAGCTGACTGCGCTGCTGGCATCGGTTGCGGATTTTCATGAGGCTGATAAAAGTGCAGGGATTCCTGATTTTGACGGCTATCACGATGCACTGATTCCCAAAACGCCGGAATTTGCTGCGTATCTGGGAGAGATCGCAAAGCGAGCGGACAATGTCCGGCACGGCCGCGTCCGGCGCACGGAGGACAACCTGCTGACGATCACCGGCGACGGCAGAAAAGCTGCACTTGATCTGCGGCTCGTGCAGCAGGATCAGCCGTTCACATTGCAGTCTAAGGTCGCCCGCTGCGCGGAAAATGTCACCGAAATCTTTTTCAGAACGGCAGAGAATCGCAGCACACAGCTAGTGTTCTGCGATGTTTCCACACCGAAGGCCGGATTCAATCTGTATACAGAATTGAAGCGTCTGCTTATGGAAAAAGAAATAGAGTCCGAACAGATTGCATTCATCCATGACGCGGACACGGAGAAAAAGCACTCTGCACTCTTTGCAAAAATGCGGCGCGGGGATGTGCGCATCCTGATCGGTTCGACCTTCAAGCTCGGTCTGGGCGTGAATATTCAAGAGCGTCTGATCGCACTGCATCACCTCGATGTGCCGTGGCGCCCCGCAGATATGACGCAGCGCGAGGGGCGCATTCTCCGGCAGGGCAATACAAACAGCAAGGTGTTTATCTACCGCTACATTACAGAGGGCAGCTTTGATGCGTATTCATGGCAGCTTCTCGAAACAAAACAGCGATTTATCAACGACCTGCTCTCCGGTTCGCTGACCGCACGGAGCGGCAGTGATGTCGAGGATACTGTGCTGAATTACGCTGAAGTCAAGGCGCTGGCGATCGGAAATCCGCTTGTGAAAAAGCGCGTGGAAGCAGCGAATGAACTGAGCCGGTATCAGATGCTTCAGCGCAAGGCCATCGAATCAAGGACGCGGCTGGAGCAGGAGCTTGCCGGACTGCCGGAGCAGATTCGTCAGCAGCAGAAAAATGTGCGGAAATGCGAGGACGACGCCGCATTTTATGCGGAACAGCAAGTGCAGGAGCAGTCTGCACTGACCAAGGAACAGACTGCTGCCGCACGGAGAGCCCTGCGGGAGCTTCTTGCGGATGCACTGAAGCACCATGAAGATCAGCCGGAGGAAAAGGAGCTGTATACGCTCTGCGGCTTCCGCATTGTTCTTCCGGCGCACATGACTCGCGAGCGGCCGTATGTCTGGCTGCGGCGGTCCGGCGCATATTATGTCGGACTCGGCGGGAATGAGACAGGCAATCTCATCCGCATCGAAAACCGCCTGAACAGTCTGAACGAGCATCTTGCACATTTACGTGCAGAGCTGACAAGACTGAAAGAAAAGCAGGCCGATCTTCAGGCAGAGCTTGCGCAGGCGGAAACCTATTCGGAGCAGATCGCGCTGTATGCAGAAAAGGTCGCACGCCTTGACAAAAAACTGGGGGTAAACAAAAAATGAATGCAATTCACAGCAGCAACATCCCGTGCATGACCGTCGGGGCGGCTGTCCGGCAGCTCAGTCAGGCCTACAGCGCCGTCCTTGCAAACGGACTGCCGCTCAGGACGGTGCCTTCCGTGATGCTCTGGGGGCCGCCCGGCGTCGGCAAATCGCAGGCTGTCCGGCAGATCGCAGCGGAAATCAAACAGAACACCGGCAAAACAGTCTGTGTGACCGATGTGCGGCTGCTGCTGTTCAATCCGATCGACCTGCGCGGCATCCCG
>CAMNJD010000110.1 GCA_946540705.1 uncultured Ruminococcus sp.
TCGTAAGTATAATAGTGCCCGTTGATCGTCATGCCGTCATCATCGTGCGGCGTGTTCTGAAACTGCGTTTTTGCGTCCTGAATGAGCGATTCGGGCATGCCGATCCGCCGCATTGCGTCATACACATCCTGCACGCTGCCTTCTGCGGAAACATTCGCCGTGCCGCAGAACACCGCGGCGGCGGCAGCCGTAAATACCGAAGCGGCAAGCGCGGTCAGGCGCTTTTTTGTATCCTTCATGCTGTAATCCTTTCTCCGGTGTATGCGCCAAAGCCGCATACATTGTCCGTACTGTCCGCAAAGCCGCAGGACAGCGATACAAAGCAAGTATACCATAATCCCCGGAAAAAATCAAGCACTGTGCCTGTTTTCACATGCTTTTGCGTCTGTTTTCACATGTTTTTCAGAATCAGGATCCGCAGGGACGCGGAGGCCGGAAATTTGTTTTATGAAATTTGAGGGATTTGCTTGACAATTCAGGGGAATTCGGGTATAATAGGGCTGTATGTGAAGTTTGGGTTTGTGCAGATTTCCGAAATTATAGCCCAAAATGCCGGAATCAGCCGGAATCTCTCTGCGAAATCCGGGGCTGATTTTGTGCAATTTGTGCATTTTTCTCGTGAAAATGCACAAAATACCTGCAATGAAGAATCAGAAAGGAGCGGTGTCAGTGGATCAGACGATCAAACAGATCCTGGAGCTGGATGCGGCCACGGAGCAGCGCCTCCAGGTATCCCGCACAGTCTGCGAGCAGAAACGGCGCAAGGCTGCCGCACAGGCGGACGCGATCCGGCAGGCGCAGCAGCACCAGACCCGCGACACGATCATTGAATTCGAGGAACAGACCCGCGCAGCCTTCGAGCAGAAGCTCGCAGGACAGCAGCAGACCTTTGAAAAGCAGGCGGATGCGATCTCAAAGCAGTTCGAGGAGCAGCATGAATCACTGCTCGAAAGCCTCTTTGCGGAAACGCTGCGCGAAGCGGAGCGCTGAGCCATGCAGAGGAATCATCAGGCGACGATCGCCGCGATCCGGACAGCCTACGGGCGGAGGCTCACCCCGGCTGATTACCGGGAGCTGGTGAACATGCACTCTGTGCCGGAGGTCGTTGCTTACCTGAAGGAAACAGATGCCTACGGCGAGCTGCTGCGGGAGCTCGACCCGGCCATTACCCACCGCGGCTATCTGGAGATGCTGCTCAAGCGAAACCAGTTCATGCAGTGCCTGCATTTCTGTTCGCTGGAGCATCTGCAAAATACGCCGTTTTTCCGCTTTTTTATCTATGACTATGAGGTGCGCGAGCTGGTAAAGAAGCTCCAGCTCCTGTCTGTCGGGCCGCATGCCTATATCTCCGAAATGGACACATGGCTGCTGCCGTACCTGAGCTTCTCGGGCGAGCAGCTTGCAAAGGCGGAAACACCCGCACAGGTCGCGGATGCTGTCTCCGGCACGCCCTATGCGCCGGTGCTGCGGAAGGTCCGGTTCAGTCCGGACCGGCGGAATCAGTATTTCACCGACTGCGAGATCGCCCTCCGCGCATGCTATCTCAGGCGCATCCGCGAGGAGGCAAAGCAGACGCTCCGGGGCGCCGATCTGGAAGCGATGAACGACCTCATCGGCGAGCAGATCGACCTCATCAACCTCATCAATGCCTACCGCTTAAAGCATGTGTTTCACCCCGATGAGGAAACACTGCGCAGCATGATGCTCCCGGTTCCGGGCAGGCTGCCGCAGCGCATCTGCGACGAGCTCTACGCCGCACCCGATGCCGCGTCCTTCATCGAACGCATAAAAACAACCCGCTACGGCAGACTGATGGCAGGGCTGGGGCGGGATGTCGATTCTGTCGGCTTTGAGCATGCGTTTCAGACCCTGCGCTGCCGCAATGCGCGCAATGCCCTCCATTTTTCCGGGCACGCCGCCGTCAGCCTGTATGCGGTACATTTTCTGTATCAGACCGAGGTGCAGAACCTCATTACGATTATCGAGGGAATCCGGTACGAAAAGCCTGTGTCCTTTATGCAGGCGCTGCTGATCACGGACTGAGCAGCAGGATTCCCCAAACATCACGGGAGGTGTTATTTTGTCCATTGAAAAGCTGGAGCTGGTCAGCATTGCCGGCACACTCCCGCACCTCAATGACGCGATCATTGCATGCCTGCAAAGCGGCGTGTTCCATATCGAAAATGCCGCAAAGCTGCTTGGCAGTGCAGAGGAGGCCGGCGGAGCACGCACAGAGCTGAATCCCTATGCGGAGCCGCTCAGGGCGCTGACCGAGCTGGATCTTCGGCAGGTGCATATTGATACCGCCGCAGAGCCGCTGCCGGGAGAATTTACGCCGGAGCAGATCATGCAGGAGACTGCGCGGATCTCAGACAGTCTGCGCGGGGTGCATGCGGAGATTGTCGCTGCACAGAATAAGGTCGCGGAATATGAAAACAGCGCGATCCACCTGAAGCACCTGAAGCAGGCCGACATCGACCTGGGCGAGCTGGTCAAGTGCAGACATATCGCCTATCGCTTCGGCAGAATGCCGGAGGAAAACATGATGAAGCTCAGCTTCTACGGCGATGAGAGCTTCATCTTCCAGACATATTATACCGCACATGAATATGTCTGGGGATTTTATTTCGCAACACAGGACCGCATCCTTTCCGTCGATACGATCATGAAGGGACTGCTCTTTGAGCGCTATGAGCTGCCCGAGGACATCAGCGGTACGCCCGAACAGGCACTCGCCTCCATTCAGATCCGCCTGACGGAAAAGAAGGCAGAGCTCGAATCCCTGCAAAAGCAGGAAAAGCAGATCTATGATACCGAAGCGGAGCTGCTCGGCAGGATGTACCGCTTTGCGAAGTATCAGAGTGAGGTCTGCCGCCTCCGCTCAAACTGCATCATCATGAAGGATAAGTTCAGTCTCATGGGCTATATCCCCGCTTCGGAGCGTGAGGCATTCAGCAAGCGCATCAGCAGGGTGCCGGAGGTCTCCGCGGCCTACGAGGCACCGTTGAAGGACTCCAAAATGCAGCCGCCGGTGCGCCTGAAGAACGGCTGGTTCTCGCGGCCGTTTGCAATGTTCGTCGAGATGTACGGTCTGCCGGATTACAACGGCTACAACCCGACAACCTTCGTGGCGATTACCTA
>CAMNJD010000111.1 GCA_946540705.1 uncultured Ruminococcus sp.
TGCCTGCAACTCTTTTGCCTTCATCAGAATCTCCTCCTTTGGGGTATAAATCTGCTGCATGGCTGTCTGATAGGCCGTCTTGTTCATCCTGCAAAACCTCCTTCATCGCTTTGCGTGCTCTTGTCAGCCATGAGCTGACTGTATTGCTGCTTTTGCCGAGGATTTCGGCAATTTCTCTGATCGAATAGTCCTCGTAATAGTACAGATAAATGACATTCCGGAACTCCGGCCGAAGCTGCTGCATCGCTTCCAGCACTGCCCGCGTCTGCTCTGATAAAAAGCCTCCGCGGTCAGGCGGCAGTGCGTTTTCCGCTGCGTCTGTCAGCGAAATGCTCCGCTGACGCCGTGCAGATTTCAGATAGTCATAGCAGCGGTTCACTGCCGAACGGATCAGAAACGCCTTGGCATGGTCAGGTTCTGTGAACTGCCTGCCGGATTCCAGCAGCTTCAGAAAGGTGTCCTGTACGATATCCTCCGCTTCTGTTCGGTTCCCTGTGTGCTGAATTGCAATGCGCAGAAGTGTATCATAATACGCAGTCATCAGTTCTTCCATACTGAGCGGTTTCATCCGGACATCACCTCCCTGTTATTTTTGTATCGCGATACATTGAGAGCGGATTTCGTACCGCCCTTCACTTATAAAACGATTGAGCGGGCAGTTTTCGTGCATCTGTTTCAAAAAAAGATTGACAACTCTGATTGCAAAGTGCTATAATGAAAGAAGAATCTATTACTTTCAGAAAGAGGAATCAAACTGATATGCAGCATGCCGACAAATATTCCAGACAGTTTTTTGAAGCACCGAAGACCGCTATGAAATGGGCGCAGAAGTCCTATGTCGATCACGCCCCGCAGTGGTGCAGCGTCGATCTCCGTGACGGAAATCAGGCGCTTGTCATCCCGATGAACCTCAGCGAAAAGCTCGAGTTCTTCGCAGAGCTTGTCCGCATCGGCTTCAAGGAAATCGAGATCGGATTTCCGGCGGCATCGGAAACGGAATATGACTTCTGCCGCGCACTGATCGAGCAGGATCTCATTCCGGATGATGTGACAATTCAGGTGCTCACGCAGTCCAGAGAACATATCATTGAAAAGACCTTTGAGGCGCTTCGCGGCTGCAAGCATGCAATCGTCCACCTCTATAATTCGACCTCGGTCGCGCAGCGGGAGCAGGTATTCCGGAAATCAAAGGCGGAGATCATGGAAATCGCAGTCACCGGAGCGAAGCTCTGCAAGGAATACCGCAGGAAATACAAGGGCAGCTTCCGGTTTGAGTATTCACCGGAGAGCTTTACCGGCACTGAGCCGGAATTTGCTCTGGAGGTCTGCAACGCAGTTCTCGATATCTGGCAGCCGACACCGGACGATCCGGTCATTATCAACCTGCCGGTCACGGTTCAGCTTTCAATGCCGCATGTCTATGCGAATCAGATCGAGTATATGTGCGAAAATCTCAAATACCGAGAGAATGTGATTGTTTCGCTGCATCCGCACAATGACCGGGGCTGTGCAGTTGCAGATACGGAAATGGGACTGCTTGCAGGCGCGGAGCGCGTTGAGGGAACTCTGTTCGGGAACGGCGAACGCACCGGCAATGTCGATATTATTACACTGGCGCTGAATATGTACTCACAGGGCATCGAGCCGAATCTTGATCTTTCGGATATCCCGGCAATCGCTGAGCTGTATTCCCGCGTCACGCGCATGGAGATCAATGATCGGCAGCCGTACAGCGGAAAGCTCGTTTTTGCCGCATTCAGCGGGTCACATCAGGATGCGATCGCAAAGGGCATGAAATGGCGCGAGGAGCATCACGATCCCCGCTGGTCAGTCCCCTATCTGCCGCTTGATCCGACAGATATCGGCCGTGAATACGACGCGGATGTCATCCGCATCAACAGTCAGTCCGGCAAGGGCGGCATCGGCTATATTCTCGAAACCCGCTTTGGCTACAATCTGCCCAAGCGCATGCGGGAACGTGTCGGGTATCTGGTCAAGAGCATCTCCGATCACAAGCATAAGGAGCTTCTGCCGGATGAGGTCTACGCGATTTTCAAGGAGCATTATGTCGATATTACCTCTCCGCTGAATCTCACAGCGGTACATTTCGTGCAGCACAACGGCATCGAAGCGACCATTGATATCGAATATCACGGAGAAACTGCCTCCGCAACCAACAACGGCAACGGCCGTCTGGATGCGGTCAGCAATGCGGTCAAATCGTATACAGGACTCGATTATATCATCAACAGCTATACCGAGCATGCACTGGAGGTCGGCTCTTCATCAAAAGCTGTATCCTATGTTGAGATCATCGGCGGTCAGGGCGAAAGCTACTGGGGCACCGGCATCGACACCGATATTATCACCTCCTCAATCAAAGCATTTGTCAGCGCGGTCAATAATCTTCTGACCGATCGGAAGGCGAAGGCTTAATCTGAAAAGAAAGCAGGGATGTCTATGGGCATGACCATGACTCAGAAAATACTCGCTGCACATGCAGGACTGGACAGCGTTCAGCCCGGTCAGCTTATTCTCGCATCACTTGACCGCATCCTCGGCAATGACATCACCTCCCCTGTCGCAATCCGCGAATTCCGGCGTCTGGGCAGGGAATCGGTCTTTGACACGGACAAGATCACGATGGTTATGGATCATTTTGTGCCGAATAAGGATATCAAGGCGGCAGAGCAGTGCAGCACATGCCGCAGCTTCTGTGCAGAGCAAAACATCGGCGGCTTCTATGACGTCGGCCGCATGGGCATTGAGCATGCCCTTCTGCCGGAGCTCGGACTCGTCACTGCCGGAGATGCCGTGATCGGTGCTGATTCACACACCTGCACCTACGGCGCGCTCGGCGCATTTGCGACCGGTGTCGGCTCGACGGATATGGCGTGCGGTATGGCGACCGGAAAGGCATGGTTCAAGGTACCCTCAGCAATCCGAATCTATATCACCGGCACGAAAAACCGTTTTGTTTCGGGCAAAGATGTAATTCTGCATCTCATCGGAAAGATCGGTGTGGACGGGGCGCGGTACCGTTCTCTGGAATTCAAGGGCGACGGGCTGGCATCTCTCAGCATGAGCGACCGCTTTTGCATCTGCAATATGGCGATCGAAGCAGGCGCGAAAAATGCCGTGTTCCCGGTTGATGATGCTGCATTGGAATATCTCCGCGCACACGGCGCAAAGAAACCGATTATCTACACCGCTGACAAGGGTGCGCGGTATGATGAGGAGATTGAGCTGAATCTGCCGGACATTCAGCCGACTGTTGCGTTCCCGCATCTTCCGGAGAACACGAAAACATTTGATGAGATCGGAGACATTCCGATTCAGCAGGTCGTGATCGGTTCCTGCACAAACGGCAGACTGGAAGATCTGCGTGCAGCCGCCGAGATCATGAAAGGACGCAAA
>CAMNJD010000112.1 GCA_946540705.1 uncultured Ruminococcus sp.
CATGGCTGTGCACACGGACAGCAGGGCCTTGCATTCCCACGTCATTTTAGACTCGGTGAACGCCGTCACCGGCAAGAAGTTTTCGCAGGGGCCTGGCGATCTGAACCGGGTGAAGCAGAAAGCAAACGGTATCCTCAAAGCGCACGGCTTTGAAAATATCCGAATGAGTGCCAACGATTTCGTTGACCACACCGACTACAGTCATGTCAAGGGCTTCGGCTTTCTTGAACTCGACGAGGGCGCGTTCTTCGAAGGCGGCGAGCTAATTACAGAGGCGGATCTCTCAGAAATCATCACGCCTGGCGACCTTCTGACTGCGGACGAGTTTTTCGAGGTCAGCCGTCGGCTGCACAACTACAGGGTCAACCCATTCAGAGCCTTTGGAGGTAGAAATTCGATGCAAATATGTAAAAAAATGAACTCAGAGTACCGGTGCAGGATGTACAGATCACCCCGGCAACTTCCGCGCCCTTGTACGCGTCGGATAATGTGTCCACAGCTACTGGTACCACAAACCCGTTCCCGACCACGACTGTGGCCACAGGGCCGGTGTTTCATATCCGCGGGGGGGACGAATTCGGATCTATCCGCATTGTCTGATCTCGCGCTCAATACAGCAGCCTATGCGCAGGAGCATCGTGTAGAAAACGCGAATCTGGCATTGGCATTGCAATCAAGGGCGCAAGCGAGCGGGCTGCAAACGAACGTCACAGTGTTCTCCGGCCCGATCCTGGACATTGATCTGGGTTCAGGCACCAATACGCGACAGATCGTTCTCGGAACAAATGGCATCGAGCCATATGAGGATGATGACTGACTCTATTGTATCAATTATTTCGGTTTCTGTCAAGACTGCACTTTTGTAGTGCCCATTTTATCTGAAAGGAGATATCTACAATGAGGAAAGAAGTCCCGCTCTGGGAAAAATCGAATTTGACGCTAGAGGAAGCAGCCGCCTACTTCAACATCGGGGTGAACAAGCTTCGCGACATGACGAATGATGACCACTGCATATTTGTGCTGTGGTGCGGCAGCAAGCGCTTGATTAAGCGACTTGTCTTCGAAAAGTATCTCGCAGAGATGTATTCGGTCTAATGATACGAAACAGTGACGAGTCCGGCAAAAGGGTCGGGCTCGTCCTCTATACCGAAAGGAGGCTTCTATCATGGCGATAGAACGGCGAAAAGACAGCAAACGCAGGGTTCTCCGCGACGGCGAATACCAGCGCGCCAACGGCACATTTGAGTATCGCTGGAGAGACAAGCTCGGCAGACCGCATTCAGTCTACGCAAAAACGCTAGAGCAACTGCGAGAAAAGGAGGCGAACGTGCAAGTTGATGTACTGAGTGGGCTTTCTGTGAATGAACGGGATCTGACGATCAACGACCTGTTCGATAAATGGAAGCAACTGAAGAAAGGCCTCAAGGGAAACACTGCTCGGAACTACCATTACACATATGACAAGTTCGTTTCGCGGGACTTTGGAAAGATGCGTGTGAACGATCTAAAGAGATCTGATGTTCGAGCATTTTACATCGGTCTGATCGAAAGGCGAGGGATGAAAACCGCAAGCGTCGAGTGTGTGCATACGGTACTCCACCAAGTGCTTGAACTGGCTGTTACAGACGATATCATTCGCTATAACCCTGCGGACAACGCACTGACAGAGCTGAAACGTACGCATTGTGGAGACTCAGAAAAGCGCAAAGCACTCACTGTCGAAGAGCAGAAACTCTTTGAGGACTATTTGCAGAACAGTGCGCGATACCGACACTGGGCACCGATCTTCACCGTCATGCTGTGGACCGGAATGCGGGTCGGAGAAGTAACCGGTCTGCGCTGGTGTGATATCAACCTCGATGAAGGCATCATCAGCGTAAATCATACGCTCGTCTATTTCAGTAAAGGCAAAGGGAACGGTGGGAGCACATTTGCAGTAAACACACCGAAGACCAAGGCCGGTGAGCGCATCATTCCGATGCTGCCCAAAGTGCGGGAAGCATTCCTGCTGGAACGGCAATTTCAGGAAGAACTCGGAATCGAATGTCAAACGGTAGTTGACGGTTACTCTGATTTTATCTTTGTCAACCGGTTCGGCAGTGTGCAGCACTTCGGGACTTTGAACAAGGCGCTCAATCGAATTGTCCGTGACTGCAACCAGTCAGCGCTTGCACGCGGCAAGGGGAAAACGAACACTGTTCTGCTCCCCAAATTCAGCAATCACACCCTTCGGCACACCTTCACGACGAGAATGTGTGAGGCAGGGGTCAACATCAAGGCGATGCAGGAAATACTTGGACACGCCGATTCCCAAACGACTCTCGATGTTTACACGGACGCAACAAAGGAACTGAAGCAAAGGGAGATGATCCGCCTTGAGGAATATTTTCAGGATACGGATGAAGCATAAGGTTTGCGATTTCCGACCTTGGTTTTGGATTATAAAAAACGTCGCTCCCCGCATGGGGAGCGACATTTCATTTCTGATCTATACTGATAAAAAGGAACCTCAGCCACATATTGTGCGCGGCTGAGGTTCTGCCTGTTTTGAAAAAAACGCAAAATTTTTGGTAAAACATTGGTAAATTCGTAAACGCCGCAATCAAAGATTACGTATTTACGTTGTTTTTTAGTCCAAAGACTTCATCGTCGGGAAGAGCAGAACGTCGCGGATCGACTGGCTGTTTGTCATCAGCATGACCAGGCGGTCGATGCCGAAGCCGATGCCGCCTGTCGGGGGCATACCGATCTCCAATGCGTTCATGAAGTCCTCGTCGATGTGGTTGGCCTCCTCGTCGCCCTTTGCGATCAGTGCTTCCTGTGCCTCAAAGCGCTTGCGCTGGTCGATCGGGTCATTCAGCTCGGAGTAAGCGTTGCACATCTCACGCGCTGTGATGTACAGCTCAAAGCGCTCGACATAGTCCGGCTTATCCGGCTTGCGCTTGGTCAGCGGCGAGATCTCAACCGGATGATCCATGATGAAGGTCGGCTGAATGAGCTTTTCCTCGACGAATTCATCGAAGAACAGGTTGAGGATATCGCCCTTTTCGTGGCGGTCCTCATAATGCACGCCCTTTTCGTCTGCGATCTTTTTCGCAGCGGCGGTGTCCGGGATCAGATCGAAGTCAACGCCCGCATACTGCTTCACCGCGTCGATCATCGTGATGCGGGCGAACGGCTTGCCGAGGTCGATCATGATATCCTCGCCGTTCTCGTCCTTGCCGAACGGAATGCAGGTCGTGCCGCAGACGGTCTGCGCGATGTGGCGGAACATATTTTCCGTCAGATCCATCATGCCGTAGTAATCGGTATACGCCTGATACAGCTCCATGAGCGTGAACTCCGGATTGTGCTTCGTATCGACGCCCTCATTGCGGAACACTCTGCCGATCTCGTAGACCTTTTCCAGTCCGCCGACGATCAGGCGCTTTAAGTACAGCTCCAGCGAAATGCGCAGCTTGACGTCCTCGTCCAGCGCATTATAGTGTGTCTCGAAGGGTCTTGCCGCCGCACCGCCCGCATTGGAAACCAGCATCGGTGTCTCGACCTCGAGGAAGCCCTGTGCATTCAGCCACGAACGGATCGCAGCGATGATCTGGCTGCGCTTGATGAAGGTCGTGCGCGATTCCTCGTTCATGATGAGGTCGATGTAGCGCTGACGGTAGCGCGCATCGCGGTCAGTCAGCCCGTGAAACTTCTCCGGCAGCGGCTTCAGCGATTTCGACAGCAGCGTGACCTGTGTTGCATGGACGGAGAGCTCGCCGGTTCTTGTCCGGAACAGCTTGCCCGTGACGCCGATGATATCGCCGATATCCCACTTTTTGAATGCGGCAAATGCCTCCTCGCCGATATCGTTCATGCGGACATAGACCTGAAGTCTGCCGCTTCTGTCGCGGACATCGAGGAAGTTTGCCTTGCCCATTTTCCGCCAGCTCATGATCCGGCCGGCGATTGTGACAGTAAACTTCTCGTTGATCCCGTCATATGCCGCCTTCTTTGCCTCGTCATCGAGGTCTGCGGGCAGCTCCGCCTCCGCAGCGGCATACATCTTCCTGCACTCCTCCGTGCTTGCGGTGACATCAAACTTTGTGATCACAAACGGGTCATTGCCGTTCTCCTGCATTTCTGTCAGCTTGTCAAGACGCACCTGACGCAGCGCATCGAGATCCTCCTCGGGCTGTGCGGCCTGTGTGTTCTGTGCATTGTTGAGATTCTGCTCGCTCATATCAGCCCTCCGGATGTTTCTCGAACACACCGGTGCCGGAGATCTCCAGAACCGTAAAGGTCATGATGCCGACCGGAGCCTCGACGATGAACGTATCGCCGACCTTCTTGCCCAGCGCGGCCTTGCCGATCGGGGAGTCATCGGAGATCTTGTGCTGGTCATAATCCGCCTCGGAGCGGCCGACGATCTGAAGTGTCTCGATCTTCTGCGGCTGACCGTTGAACTCTGCGCGGGAGAGAATCACGCCGCATCCGGTGCTGATCGTATCAGACGAAATGGTCTGGATGATCTCTGCGTGCTCCAGCGTATATTCCAGGCGCTGAATCTCGTCCTCGAGCTGTGCCTGCACGTTGCGTGCTTCATCATACTCTGCGTTTTCGGAAAGGTCGCCGTGGCTTCTTGCTTCTGCCAGTGCCTCAATGACCTCCGCACGGCGGGTGCTCTTGAGATAATTCAGTCTTTGTACTTCAGCATCGTAGTGCTGTTGTGACATTTTTTCTCTGTATTCTTCCATTTGAGGTACCTCCATCAAAAATCCAGAGAGGGAGCAGTGGTTCATCGCGCTGCTCCCTGCCTGTTATTGTGCGGTTAGTCTGTGATCTCGCTGTGGAACTCCTGAAGGGACTTCACGCTCAGTGCGCCGCCCTGCTCCTTCACAGCCTTGATGCCCTCCGCTGTTGCGAAAGCTGCCGCCATCGTCGTGATATACGGAATGCGGTACTTGATCGCAGCCTTGCGGATATAGCTGTCATCGTGCAGGCTGTCTGCGCCTGCCGGGGTATTGACGATGAGGTCGATCTTGCCGTTCGTCATCGCGTCGGTGATATTCGGTCTGCCCTCATAGAGCTTGTTGATACGCTCCGCCGGGATGCCCGCCTTCGAGATCATATCGAAGGTTCTGCCCGTTGCGAGGATCTTGAAGCCCAGTGCGTTGAACTTCTCAGCGATCGGCAGCAGCTCCGGCTTATCCATATCGCAGACGGAGAGCAGCACGGTACCGCCGGTCGGCAGCTTGGTCTGCGTCGCTTCCTGCGCCTTGAAATATGCCTCGCCGAAGTTCGGGGAGATACCCAGAACCTCACCGGTCGAACGCATCTCCGGTCCGAGAACCGGGTCAACCTCCTGGAACATATTGAACGGGAACACGGCTTCCTTGACGCCGTGATGCGGGATTTTGCGGTCATGGAGTGCCGGAACCGGGGATTCCTTGCCGGTCAGCTCAGAGGTCATGATCTGGGTCGCGATGCGGACCATGTTGATCGCACAGACCTTCGACACCAGCGGAACGGTTCTCGATGCACGCGGGTTCGCTTCCAGAACATAGACCGTATCATCCTCGATCGCATACTGCATGTTCATCAGGCCGCAAACGCCCATTTCGACAGCGATCTTCTTGGTGTACTCCTTAATCGTCTGCACATGCTTCTCGCTGAGGTTCAGTGACGGCAGGACGCATGCGGAGTCGCCGGAGTGGATGCCCGCGAGCTCGATATGCTCCATGACGGCCGGAACAAAGCAGTGTGTGCCGTCCGAAATGGCATCAGCCTCACACTCGGTCGCGTGATGCAGGAAGCGGTCAATGAGGATCGGCCGGTCAGGCGTGACGCCGACTGCTGCTTCCATATAGACGCGCATCATCTTGTCGTCATGGACGATCTCCATGCCGCGGCCGCCCAGCACGTAGGACGGGCGCACCATGACCGGATAGCCGATGCGGTTTGCGATCTCCAGCGCGTCGTCAACGGTGACGGCCATGCCGGATTCCGGCATCGGAATGCCGAGCTTGTCCATCATTGCGCGGAAATGATCTCTGTCCTCTGCGAGGTCGATCGTTTCCGGCGAGGTGCCGAGGATGCGGACGCCGTTCTTTTTCAGATCGGCCGCGAGGTTCAGCGGCGTCTGACCGCCGAACTGTGCGATGACGCCGACAGGCTTCTCCTTCTCGTAGATCTGAAGGACATCCTCGAGCGTCAGCGGCTCAAAGTACAGCTTATCAGAGGTGTCGTAGTCTGTGGAAACGGTCTCCGGGTTGCAGTTGACGATAATCGTCTCAAAGCCGAGATCCTTGAGCGCCAGTGCCGCATGGACACAGCAGTAGTCGAACTCGATGCCCTGACCGATTCGGTTCGGGCCGCCGCCGAGAATCATGATCTTCGGGCGGCCGTCATTGCAGGGGGACTCGTCCTTTTCAATGTGGTAGGACGAATAGTAGTAGGCGCTGTCTGCGGTGCCGGAGACATGAACGCCCTCCCAGCCCTCGCGGATGCCCGCTGCATAGCGTGCCTCACGGATATCCTGCTCCGGAACCCCGAGGATCTGGCTGAGGTAGCGGTCGGAGAAGCCGTCGAGCTTTGCCTGACGCAGAACGCCGTCTGCCGGAACCTTACCCTTGTTTTCGAGCAGGGTGTTCTCCTCCTCGACCAGCTCGAGCATCTGCTCGATAAACCACTTCTTGATGTGGGTCAAGTTGTAGAGCTCATCAACGGTCGCACCCTTGCGCAGTGCCTCATACATGATGAACTGGCGGTTGCTGGTCGGATAAACCAGCATTGAGAGCAGCTCATCCTTGCTCTTGCTGTTGAAGTCATTGGCAAAGCCCAGGCCGTATCTGCCTGTTTCGAGCGAACGGATCGCCTTCTGGAATGCTTCCTTGTAGGTCTTGCCGATGCTCATGACCTCGCCCACGGCGCGCATCTGCGTGCCGAGCTTATCCTCTGCACCCTTGAACTTTTCAAATGCCCAGCGTGCAAACTTGATGACAACATAGTCACCCGAGGGCACATACTTATCCAGTGTGCCGTACTTGCCGCACTCCATTTCGTCGAGCGTCATGCCCGTTGCGAGCATCGCGGAGACCAGTGCGATCGGGAAGCCGGTCGCCTTGGAGGCCAGTGCGGAGGAACGCGATGTACGCGGATTGATCTCGATGACGATAATCCGGTCGGAAACCGGGTCATGTGCGAACTGACAGTTGCAGCCGCCGATGACCTGCACCTTATCCACGATGCGGTATGCCTGATCCTGAAGGCGCTTCTGCACATCATCGGAGATCGTCAGCATCGGAGCCGAGCAGAACGAATCGCCGGTGTGAACGCCCATCGGGTCGATATTTTCAATAAAGCAGACGGTGATCATGTTGCCCTTGGCGTCGCGGACGACCTCGAGCTCAAGCTCCTCCCAGCCGGTCACGCACTCCTCAACGAGCACCTGTCCGACGAGGGATGCCTGAAGGCCTCTTGCGCAGACGACCTTGAGCTCCTCGACATTGTAGACCATGCCGCCGCCGGCACCGCCCATGGTGTAGGCCGGACGCAGAACGACCGGGTAGCCGAGCTGATCTGCGATCTTCACGGCCTCATCGACCGAATACGCGACCTCGCTGCGTGCCATTTCGACACCGATCGACTCCATCGTTTCCTTGAACTCGATTCTGTCCTCGCCGCGCTCGATCGCATCGACCTGCACGCCGATGACCTTGACGCCGTACTCCTTCAGGACGCCGGCCTTGTCAAGCTCTGAGCAGAGGTTCAGGCCGGACTGACCGCCGAGGTTCGGCAGCAGTGCATCCGGGCGCTCCTTCTTGATGATCTCTGTCAGACGGGCGCAGTTCAGCGGCTCGATGTAGGTGACATCGGCCACATCCGGGTCTGTCATGATGGTTGCGGGGTTAGAGTTGACGAGCACGATCTCATACCCGAGCTTGCGCAGTGCCTTGCAAGCCTGTGTGCCGGAGTAGTCGAACTCGCACGCTTGTCCGATGATGATCGGGCCGGAGCCGATAATCATAACTTTGTTGATATCGTTTCTTTTTGGCATAATGCGAACACCTCACTTCAACTAAACATTATAGCATAAAACCCCCGCAGATTGCAAGGGTTTTTCCGAAAAAACAGAAATTTTTTTTGCGGGCTGCATTTATCCGCCTGCGGCAAGGTCATCCGGGCAGCTCACATAGAGGTTGATGACGAGCTCTGTGCCGGTTTCCAGGCAGAACCGCATCACAGCCAGAGAGGGTGCCAGCGCGGGCGCGGGCTCATCGTACCGCACGATCGGCACGACAGTCAGCACCAGCGAGGCATTGTATTGCAGCTTGATCTGCCGCAGCAGTCCCTCCTTGGGGATCAGGGCGCGGATTGTTTCCTTCATCTGCATGTCGATGTCGGTGCCGGTGCCGGAAACACTGCCGAAGCGCCAGAGGGCGGTTTTGGCAGGTTCTCCGTTTGGGCGACTGTCGCCGATGCGGCGCACCTGCTCGGGGGCAGTCCGCAGATATGTCGTGATCTGATCGGGGTCAAATTTGCCCTCGATCGTGAAATAGGTCAGGCATTCGGCATGCTCCGCATGATAGAGCACCCGTCTGAGCTGTTCCTGTTCTTCCATTTCCGGCACCCTCTTTCTTTTGCAACACTACTGAATCATGTATGAATAATGTATCGCTGCGCGATGACTGATCATGGGGCGCCGCCCCAAACCTCGACAAAGGGACACTGTTCCTTTGGAATCCCGCAATCATAAATTGATAGAAAAGGGCTAATAACATTTTAGGTGGTTTCTGTAACAAAATGGGTGGTTTGCATTTGTTAGATTGTCTGCAAATCGCCCTGCGATTTGCC
>CAMNJD010000113.1 GCA_946540705.1 uncultured Ruminococcus sp.
CGGTGCAGTGACCTGCTGTGTCACCTCTGTCACATCAGCCGGCGCGGTCATATCCGTGATCTCCGTCACGGGCTCGGTATCAGAAGCAGCCGGCTCTGTACCCGGAACTGCGGTATCGGTCACTGCCGGCGGATCGAGCACCTCCGGCTTCTGTACTCTGGAACGGTGATAAATGACAGCGCCGATCGCGACTGTCGCGCAGGCTGCTGCCGAGCCCGCTGCGATCATCAGCGCAGAGGGACGGATGCGGGTAATATGTTTCACGGCAGATTTTGCCGCATTCTGCGCACCGGACTGTGCCTGTGCAGCGGAGTTCTGTGTATTCGGGGCGGCGGCGGCAAGCGATGCCGCTGCAAGCGCACTCACACGCGCACGGATACGGGACATTGCTGCGCGGTCGGCGTCAGAGGGCGGGCACATTTTGTCCAGCTCTGCTGCATCCTGCTCCGTCATCGCATGCATCATTTGCTCCAGTTCCTGTTCAAACGTCATCGTTTCCACCCCCTTCCAGTATCTTCCTGAGCTTTTGCCGGATGCGGGAAAGCCGCATTTCAACAGTTCCCGTCCGCATACCGAGCGATTCTGCGATCGCCGCAGCCGTTTCGCCGCGGTAATATTTTCGGATGATGAGATCCGCTTCCTGCGGATCAAGCCGGTGCAGAGCATCCATGAGCAATGCCGAGCGTTCGGCAGTCACAGCCTGCTCTTCCGGTGTCGGGTTATCGTCGGGCAGATAGTCCGCGAATTCCTCGACCGGCTGTGTCCGGGTGCTGAGTCTTGTGCTGTTGCTGCGGTAATAGTCAATACATCGTCTGTGTGCCATAGTGGACAGCAGTGCACGGATATTCCCGCGCCCTTCGGAGAGTGAATCCCGCTTTTGCCAGAACAAAAACAGGATATCGCTGGTCAGCTCCTCGATGTCCTCTGCGGTGCAGAGGCCGCCGAGCCTTCTGCGGCAGATCGCCAGCACCATGCCGGTATACTGCTCGAGCAGCGCTTTACAGCCCTCCTCCGGTTGAGTCCGAAGCAGTGTGATCAGTTCTGTATCCGACACTTTCTTCACCTCACCGTTATTATTGTATTCGTATATTTTGCAGATTTCCTCACATATTGTTTTGATTTGCCGCTTGTTTCCCGACATATGTGCCGGATGCCCAGCACCATGTCAGGTTATAGCCGCCGCAGTCGCCGTCCGTATCGACGGCCTCACCGCAAAGAAACAGCCCCGGCAGCCCCTTCGCTTCGAGCGATTTCGTGAGGCACTGCCCCGCAGCGCCGCCGGCCGTGACCTGCGCCTGTGCAAAGGATGCGGTTCCGGTCACGGGGAATCTCCTGCCGCGCAGCATTTCCAGCAGATGCCGCTGCGCCGGTTCCGCATGCAGCAGCTCCCCTGCCGCAGCATGCGCCGTGCCGAGTGCAGCCTTGACCCAGACCTCGCCGATGCGCTTGGGGAGCAGACCGCTGAGCAGGTCGCCCGCAGGGAGCGTCCCGCGCTGACGCACCAGCTCCCGCAGGATCTCCGCACATTCCGCATCGGAATAATCCGGCAGCAGATCGAGTGCGATCTCCGTATGCTTTCCGTGCATCGCTGTAATGCGCGAAAGATTGAACATACAGATGCCGGAAAGCGCCGATTCCGTAAACTGCACCTCACCGTGCTCCGTCCGCACACATTTCCCGTCAACGATCGCCGAAGCCGCCGCCCGCACGCGAATGCCCTTCAGCGGCTTTACCGATGCGGGGTCAGTCGGGATCGGGCAAAGTGCCGGCCGCGGCTGGATGACTGTCAGTCCGAGCTGCCTGAGGATCGGGAACAGACTGCCGTCCGTGCCGCAGTTCGGTGCTGCACTGCCGCCCGCTGCGGCGATGACAGCGTCCGCCGAAAACTGCGTATCTCCGCAGAAAGCATACCACTTTCGTCCGGCCTGCCGCAGCCCCGTGACCTGCCTGTCACAGAGCATCTGCACGCCGAGCTGCTCCGCCCGGAAGCGAAGTGCATCAAGCACTGAGGCCGCCGTGCCGCTCGCCGGGTACATCCGTCCCTCGGCATCCGTGCGCGTATACAGCCCCATTTCGCGGAAAAACCGCTTCGTATCGAACCGCTGCATGATCGCAAAAGCGTGCGGATACGTCCCGTGAAAATGCCGCGCTTCAAGATGTTCATTTCCGAGATTGCACCGGCCGTTTCCGGTCAGGAGGATCTTCCTGCCGACACGCGGCAGACGCTCCAGAACCGTGACGGATGCGCCCTGCTCCGCTGCTGCGATCGCTGCGGCCAGCCCCGAGGCGCCGCCGCCGATCACGAGAATGCGCCGGCTCATGCTGCCACCGGCTTTCTGAGCAGATACGCGGTTTTTCGTCCGCGCAGGATCGGATAAATACTCATAGCAGTCCCCGCCGCGACCGACAGGAACCCGAAAAGCATATCCATCAGGATTTCGCGGCCCTCCGCCCTGTAAATCGGAATCCGACAGAGCGCGGGAAGATGCAGCAGGCATTTCCCGGCCGACGGATTCTCATAAAACATGCGGATATGCCCGTCCGTGATCTCACTTGCCAGTTTGAGCGACTCCATGTCGCCGAACAGCATATCATGCGCACGCTTTGCCCCGCCGGTCAGCTCAAACGGCTGGAAATCCGGGTCGTCATGCATCACATCCAGCAGAGAGATCATGTCCCGGTTCTTTGCCGCAAGCGACTGTGCGCTGTGCAGCCAGATACCGGAAAAAGAACCGAGCAGACACAGCACTGCACAGAAAAGTGCAGCAGGCAGCGTCACCTTTTTGCCGAGTTTTTTCATCAGCAGAAATCCCAGCACCATTCCGGCATAGGCCGTCAGCACGGAGATCCTGCTTTGCCGCATCACAAACCATGTCATGCCGAACACCAGCAGCGCGCCGAGCAGTGCGCCGAGGACGATCCCGGCATATTTCGGCTTCTCCTGCGCATGCTTTTCCTGCTCCGCCGCGAGCTTTTCCGCAAGCTCCGCTCTGCATTCCGGACAGACTGTCACGCCGTTTTTGTCAAGAAAATACAGTTCATACGCAGATTCCGTGCCGCAGGACATGCAGCAGGGGCGCATGCCGAGGTCAGCCGCAAGCATCGTCACGGCCGATGCCAGTCCGCAGACCGTTTCGTCCGGCTGCTTCTTCGGAATGATAAACGCACAGCCGATTCTGCGGTTCCTGTACTCCGCGCTGAGCACGCACGGATTCTCCTCCTGCCACGCCCTGAGCTGTTCATTCACCTGTGCTGCATCCGGGATTGTCCCGGCAATCTGAAGCAGCACGGCATTCTGCCGCGGGAGCTGCCGCAGAACAGCCGGAAAACGGCCAAGCAACCCGAAAAACGCCTTCGCAGCGCTGTCATACCGCAGCCCCGTCTGTGCAGTGACGGCATCCGAATGTAGCTTCATGTCCGATGGATCCTCCTTAAAAAAGACAGCCTCCGAAAGCCGGAGACTGTCTGAAACCGTTGTTAATCATCCTCACCCGCAGCAGCACCGGCCTTCAGCGTGCCGTGAGAGAGTGCCTTCAGATAGGCGTTGATGAAAGCATCAAGGTCGCCGTCCATGACCGCCTGCACATTGCCTGTCTCACAGCCTGTGCGAACGTCCTTCACGAGCGTGTACGGCATAAACACATAAGAGCGGATCTGGCTGCCCCACTCGATCTTGAGCTGGTCGCCCTTGATATCGGAAATTTTGTCGAGATGCTCACGCTCCTTGATCTCAACGAGCTTTGCGCGGAGCATTTTCATACAGTAATCCTTGTTCTGGAACTGCGAACGCTGCGTCTGGCAGGACACGACAATGCCCGTCGGAAGATGCGTCAGACGCACAGCGGAGCTGGTCTTGTTGATATGCTGACCGCCGGCGCCGCTCGAACGGAACACATCCATCTTGATGTCCTCCGGACGGATCTCGACCTCGACATCATCGGAGAGCTCCGGCATGACCTCGACTGCCGCAAA
>CAMNJD010000114.1 GCA_946540705.1 uncultured Ruminococcus sp.
TTCAATGCCATTCGGCGACAGTGCCGGTGTGCAGGCGGTCTTTAAGCTGTTCGTCGATCTGTTCCTGTATTTCGTCAGCTTCCGCGTACAGCAGGCGTGGGTGTTCAAGCAGCCGAAAAAGGAAACCGGGAAGGAGTAAGCGTATATGCCGCATAAACCGCTGCCGCTCGCTGTTCTGATCCCGCTTGATGCGGTTCTGGTCGCGGGCTGTCTGCTGACATTTGCATATTATCATCATGTGAAGCCGCAGGTCACAAAGGCTGACGAAAACCTGCTGGAATATATTGACAGCCTGAAGCAGGAGTCTGCACCGGACATTACTGTGCAGATCGTTGATCCGAATGAGACAACAACTGTCACAACGACTGCCGCGGAAAATGAACACACAACGCAGACGGATGCTTCCGGCAGCATTCTGACACAGAAAACCGTAACCGGTGAGCACGAAGAAACCAGGCATACGGAGACAGCCGCTTCAGACACGGATCACAGTGTGCAGAGTACCTCCGGAAAGCCCGGCAGCACCGCCTCCACCGGAAAAGCCACAAAATCTGCCACCACAACGACGACCACGACCGGCCCGCAGTATGACCGCTCGGGATTCGGCGCGAAATGGCCGGAGCTGTTTTCGCTCGGAGATGAAATCGAGATCACGGATACAAGCTACCGCAGCCATGATATTGTCGTCAAACTGAATGAGTATACCTATGCGGACAGCACATGCCATGTTGCGGATTTCTATATCCGCTCGACCGACTGCTTCAAATATGCGTTTGCACAGGACGGCGACCCGAATACCTATGCGGACGGGCTGGTGACCGGCTTGCAGGAAAACATGGTGACGATGTGTGAGCGGACAAATGCAGTCCTCGCGGTCAACGGCGACTTTATGGGCGGCAGACAGATCGGCTATGTGATCCGAGACGGCTACCCGTGGCGCATTGAACCGTGGAATGATGTTCTGGCGCTGTACAATGACGGCGTGTGTGAATCCTTCTCGAAGGCTGAGTTTGATGTTCGTGCTGCATTCAGCCGCGGCATCAGGCATTCCTTTGCATTCGGCCCTGCAATGGTGCGCGGCGGTACGGTATACAGCGGCTGGAGCTCCTCACATCTTCTCGGGAAGGAGCCGCGCTCCGGTTTCGGTTATTTTGAGCCGGGACATTATTGCTTCATCGCCGTGGACGGCAGAGGCATGGGTGGCTCACTCGGCATGACCGCAGACGAATTCGCGGAGTTCTGCGGCTGGCTCGGCTGCTATGAAGCCTTCAATCTGGACGGCGGCAAGACCAGTCAGCTCGCCTTTAACGGGAATATCGTGAACCTTCCTGACGGCTACAACGGCGACCGGAATTCCCTGCGCGGCATGTCGGATATTTACTATATCGGGGAGGCAAACTGATGCAGCAGGAAACCATTGGGCGCAGAGCGGGCGGCGCATTTCTCTCGCTGTTTCCGCATTTACTGATGACATATTCATGGATGCTGCTGACATTTTATGTCATCAATATCTTCAACCCTGCGATGTGCTTTCTGAGTGCAAAGACCTCGCAGCATTTTGAGATCGTCTATGCAGCAACTGCTCTGATCTGTGCGGTCACGGTGCTGTTCCGCAAAAGTCTGTATGTGCAGCACCCCTCTCCGTATGCAGAGCTTGACCCGCAGATCCGGAAATCCAAGCCGTTCCGAGGCCTCCGGAAGCTGCACAACGCCTTTGCGCGCTTCAGCGGGCGGGCAGTGCCGTTCATCCGGAAAACACTGCGCATTGCAGGTGTCCTCAGTGCGGCTGCTGCGATCGCACTCGCTGTTCCGGTGATTCATTCGCTCTCTGCCGGCAGCCGCGATGCGCTTGAAACCGCGTATTTCCGGACGGCAGCGCTGATCTCCGGGATCATGACGCTGATTTTTTCAATCATGAACATCGCACTTCAGCATTATCAGGTCAAGGCAGCGTTCTATGCCGGGAAATCATATAAGCTGTAAAAGAATGCGCCTCGCAGAATGATCGTTCTGCGGGGCGTTACGTAAAATGATAGGGTGTTAGGAGAACACAATGTCGATCTGACAGTTCCTATTATAGCATCTCAGATGTGCAAAAAATGCCGAACTGTGAAAGTCCGGCAAATTTTTTTATCCGAAATATCCGTTATATCTGATCTGATAGCTGCTGTGCGGAAACAGCTCGCGGTAATAATCGACAAAGTAATCGTCGGTCATCGCCGCAATGTAATCCACGGTGAGGTCATGCGGGTCGCTCTCGGTGTAGGGGATATCCGCAGGATACCATTTCTGTTTTTCGAGCACCGTGCAGATATGGTGGCGATAGAGGCAGGAGTGCTCGTTGTGCGAGACTGCATCCTTGTAGATCTGCTCGTACATTTGCTGCATCATCGGCACAACGCTGTCGCGAACCTGCTTCTGCACCTGTTCCTGTAGGTAGATACGCTCATAGTTTTCGCGTTTGAGCTGAGTCAGCGCATCGAAGTGCGTTTTGTCCATTTTCAGGTAGGGCTTGCCAAAGCTGTGCGTGATGAGATTGACCTCGAAATTGTTGATCATCTCAGCATTTGTCCGGCCGACGGCAGTCGGAGCAAAGTCGTTTTCCGATTTGATCAGATGTGCGCGGACAGCGTCCTGCCGGTCTTTGCCAAGGTAGGCGATCATATCGCAGATGCGTACAAGACAGCCCTCCAGTGTGCCGGGAATGAGCTTTCTGTCGCCGTCCTCATCGAGATAAGCCGCAGCCTGCCGGGCATCAAATGCGGCAAAATCCGTCAGCGGCTTCGGATAGTATTCCGCCATCGGCAGCTCGCCGTTGTGACAGACGATTCCGTCGAGCGTTTGCAGGGAGATGTTGTATGGGATGATCGTATCGAGTACCCGGACGCTGTGCAGATTATGCCGGAAGCAGCGTCCGGTTTTTTCGTGATAAAGGTCGTGCAGCGCATGCTCGCCTGCGTGGCCGAACGGCGTATGCCCCATGTCATGCCCGATCGCGATTGCTTCGATCAGATCTGCGTTGAGCCCGAGTACCGAGCCGATATTCCGGGCAATGCGTGAAACGATCTGCACATGCAGAGCGCGCCGCGAGAGGTCATCGTTGCGATAGAACGAGAACACCTGTGTTTTGTCCGCATATCGGTTATAAAACGCGCTGTTGAGGATCTTATCGGCATCCTTCGAGAAGGGCTGCCGGTAAATCTTCGGGATATCCGAGGGGCGGTCATACCGCCGGATGACATCGCTGTTTTTGCAGGCATAGGGGGACATTTGCCCGGCAGCCTGCTGCTGTGCGATTGCCTGCTCCAGCTCCCTCGGGAGTGTTTCA
>CAMNJD010000115.1 GCA_946540705.1 uncultured Ruminococcus sp.
CCGCGACAAATCCATGTCTCTTCTGAAATTCATGCTTTACAGTACAAATCCGGAAGAATTGACCGTCTGCCGGTGTGCGCAGCCGATCCCGGATAAACTTCGTGAGATCGTGGATATCACTTACAAGAATTCCGGCGTAAACCAATACAGCATCAGGGACGGCGTCTGCGATGTTTCGCTCACATTTTATACCGACAGCCTGCACTGCCGCAGCGGCAAAGTCCGGCGCGAGTCCGACAAGATCCGCATGAGTCTGCGAAAGGTGATCAAAAAGCCGACCGATCTTGGCTTTTCTGTCACGGCAGTCACCTGTCCGTCCTGCGCTGCCAGCTTCGATGCGGCAAAGGTCAAAGTCTGCCCGTACTGCGGGGGTACCTATCCGCTGGAGGAGAACGACTGGGTCGTAACGGATCTCAGAATGGGATAATGATATGGATGCCCTATATTCACTTTTGAACCGGTTTACAATCAAAACAGCAAGCGCGGGACAGTGCGCCGGTGCCGGAATCAAGGAATCGCTCCTGTAAGCGGAAAAACTTGCGGGACGGAAAACAGGAGGTGCTGAATATGGATTACAGAAAATACGGGGAGACTGTATATATCCGCATGGACCGCGGAGATGAGATCATCAGCGGCATTTTGGAGGTGTGCAGAAAGGAGCATATCCGTTCCGCATGCTATTCGGGTATCGGCGGCTGCGGAGAAGCCGAGATACAGACCTTCATTCCCGAAAAAGGCGAATTTGAACTGCGGAAGCTGCGGGGATTGCTGGAATTGGTGAGCTTCACCGGAAATATTGTGACAGACGGGAACGGGGAGCTGTTTCATCATACCCATGCAGCATTTGCCTATAAAAGGGAGAATGAACATCTGTTTGCCGGCGGACATATCAAGTCGGTCACTGTCGCCTATACGGCTGAGATTGAATTAAGACCTGTGGCGGGCAGCGGAATCGGCAGGCAGTATGATGAAGAAACAGGAACAGGCTTCTGGCACTTTTCCTGATTCAGGCAATCATGTACAGGACAGCACAGACCGGAATGAATGAAAGGAAGAATGTCTATGCCGCCCGGCGGAAGGCTTGGTCCCGGTTTTCTCTCTGAGGACGAGAAAAAAAACAGACCCAAGGTCACCAAAGCACTCCTTGGCCGCATTTTTTCGTATCTGAAGCCCTACCGGAAGCAAATGCTGCTGGTGCTTTTCGCAATTCTCTGTTCCGCGATTCTCACGCTGATGCCCTCTGTGCTCACCGGAAGAATCATCGACGACGGCCTGATCGCGCAGAATATGAAAGCCCTCGTGCTGTTCATCCTGCTCTCGTTCGGTGTCACGCTTGCCGCAAATCTGATCGGCATTCTTGAAAGCTATCTCAATACATGGATCGCTCAGCACATCACCTTTGACATGCGCAATTCGATGTACCGGCATCTGCAAAAGATGTCGCAGCGTTTTTTTACATCGAATAATCAGGGCGACATCATCACCCGCATGACGAGTGATATTTCCGGTGTGCAGCAGATCATCACCTCAACACTGACCAATATCATCTCCAATGTCATCACCCTGTCAGTCGCGCTGGTCATCATGTTCCGTGAAAACTGGATTCTCGCGCTGGTCGGCATTGTGATTGTTCCGCTGTTTACCATTCCGACGCGCAGTGCGGGCAAAACGCGCTGGTCGATCACGAAGGAATCGCAGGCATGCAGCGATGAGATCAACGGCATCCTCAACGAGACACTTTCGGTCAGCGGACAGCTTCTGGTTAAGCTGTTCGGCAAAGAGCAGGCGGAATATGAGCGTTATGAATCGGTCAACCGGAGGATGATCCGGCTCAATATCCGCGAGAGCATGGCCGGCAGATGGTTCCGCATGGCACTGAGCACGTTCACGAACATCGGACCGATGCTGATTTATCTGGTCGGCGGGATCATCATGATGCGGTTTGACCCGACAGTGACGGTCGGTCAGATTTCCGTGCTGGTCGCGCTGCTCGGAAAGATGTACGGACCGGTCAATCAGCTTTTGAATATTCAGGTTGACTGGATTCGCTCTATGGCGATGTTCACCCGGATTTTTGAGTATTACGATATGCCGGTCGAGATCAGGAATGCGCCCGATGCGATCACGCCTGAGCGGGCGGAGGGCGAAGTCGAGTTCCGGCAGGTTCGCTTTCATTATGATCCCGACCGTGAGATCCTGCGGGATATCAGCTTCCGCCTTGAAAAAGGGCGCTGCATTGCGATCGTCGGGCCCTCCGGCTCCGGCAAAAGCACGCTGATCAATCTGATTCCGCGGCTGTATGATGTCATTGACGGCGCGGTGCTGTTTGACGGCATTGATGTGCGGAAGCTCGATCTGGCATTCCTGCGCCGGAATATCGGCATCGTCAGTCAGGAAACCTACCTGTTTAACGGCACAGTGCGCGAAAATCTGCTCTATGCCAAGCCGGATGCGACGGAGGAGGAGCTGATCTCCGCCTGCAAACAGGCAAATATCTATGATTTCATCAGCAAACAGGAGCAGGGACTGGACACGGTCGTCGGAAACCGCGGCTTAAAGCTCTCGGGCGGCGAAAAGCAGCGCATTTCAATCGCGCGCATTCTGCTCAAGGATCCCGCACTGATGATCTTTGACGAGGCGACATCTGCGCTGGATTCCATCTCCGAGCAGAAGATTCAGGATGCGATCGAGCCTTTGATTGCAGCGCGCACGAGCATTCTGATCGCACACAGACTCTCGACCATTCTCGCCGCGGACGAAATCCTGGTCATTCAGGACGGCAAAATCGCCGAGCGCGGCACGCATCAGGAGCTTGTCCGTGCAGGCGGTGTCTATACGCAGCTCTATGAAACACAGTTCAGCAGGGCAGGCGCAGCAGCGCCGCCGCTCCCGGATTATTCCGAGGGCG